>NZ_JBIWAM010000031.1:66134-66711 GCF_044760065.1 Pseudomonas sp. NPDC098740
GCGCTCGCGGCCGCTCGCGCCCGCGATCGGGTCACCGCCGATGCCGCCGCAAGTCGACTGACCGAAACCGGCGTCAGTAGTCTGCTTCACAGCTTCGTAGGTCAGGGTGCCGGAACGGGAAACGATACCGACCTTGCCTGGCAAGTGAATGTGACCTGGCATGATGCCGATCTTGCATTCGCCTGGAGTGATCACGCCTGGGCAGTTAGGACCGATCAGGACTACGCCCAGCTCGTCGCACTTGACCTTGGCATCCAGCATGTCCAGGGTAGGAATGCCTTCAGTGATGCAAACGATCAGCTTGATGCCGCCGAATGCTGCTTCCAGGATGGAGTCCTTGCAGAAAGGAGCTGGAACGTAGATCACGCTGGCGGTGGCGCCAGTGGCAGCTACAGCATCTTTCACGGTGTTGAACACTGGCAGACCCAGATGCTCGGTGCCGCCTTTGCCAGGAGTTACGCCACCCACCATCTTGGTGCCGTATTCGATGGCTTGCTGGGTGTGGAAACTACCTTGCGAACCGGTAATACCCTGGCAGATAACTTTGGTGTCTTTATTGATCAGGACGCTCATTATT
>NZ_JBIWAM010000032.1:0-60572 GCF_044760065.1 Pseudomonas sp. NPDC098740
TTTTCATGGACTCGCCCTCGCTGTCGTTGGCTGATTAGACTGCCACCGTGGCGCATTGACGCCTCGGCTTGGGCGAGTCCATCCAATTACAAAGTGTGCGTCGCGGCTGAAATTGCTTAACTGGCTGGTATTAACGGCAGCGGCCTCTCTTTTTTGGGCTGACTACTTCGCCCCCTCCAACCAGACGGACGGTGCCTGTCCCAGTACGCGGCGGAACATCGTCGAGAATGCAGCGGGGCTGTCATAGCCAAAATCCAGAGCAATCCGCGTTACCGGTTCGCCCACCACCAGCCGCGCCAGAGCCAGCACCACGCAGGCCCGCTGCCGCCATTGGCTGAAACTCAGACCCGTCTGTTGGCGGAACAGGCGATTGAAGGTGCGCAGGCTGATATGCAACTGATCGGCCCATTGCTGTGGCGACTGGTGAGCGTCGGGCCGCTGCACAAAGCCCTGGCACAACGTGAGCAGCCGCGTATCGACGGGCAGGGGAATGTGCAACGGCAGGTGAGTGCTGCGCGCCAGTTCATGCAGCAGCAAGCCGATCAACGTACCGTCGCGCCCGCGCTCGTCATACTCCAGCGGGATCTCCACCGCCTCCATCAGCAAGTGCCGCATCAACGGCGAAACGCTGATCACCTGGCAGCGATCCCCCAGATCTACCGCCGCCGGTTCGATATACACACTGCGCGTGCTCACCCCCAGCATCAGTACCTCATGCGCCACCCCCGGTGGAATCCACACCGCTCGCTGTGGCGGCACCACCCAACTGCCATCGTGCGTGCTGACCTGCATCACCCCGGTGGCGCCGTACAACAATTGCGCCCGTCTATGTGTATGACGAGGCAACAAATGGCCGTGGGAATAATCCGTACCGATGGCCACCACCGGCCGTGGCGTGTGGTCCAGCAGATCAATCGAAACATTGCGCATCGAGCAGCCCCAGCGGTTGGCGTAAACGCGAACTTATTGGCTCACTTGCTGAGGCAGGCCAAGGCGCATCGTTCTATCGTCGACCGCTCTCAACAACGGACGACACCCATGTTCTCTCTCCTGCTGGCACTCTTCGGCTGCATGACCGGCATCACCGCGGTGCTGTTCGGTTTCGGCGGCGGCTTTGTCGTCGTGCCATTGCTGTACCGAATGCTCATGGCCAGCCACGGCACAGACGCCCCCGTCGGCCAATCGGCCATGCACATCGCTGTGGCTACCTCGACCTGCGTCATGATCGTCAACGCAACGATCGCCACCGGCAAACACCGCCGCGCCGGAAACCTCATTCGCCATTACCTGTGGCCGTTGAGCGGGTTCATTGGCTTGGGCGCGATCGTCGGCGCCGTTTCCGCGATGTGGGTGAGTGGCGAGGTGATTCGCTATGCCTTCATCGCGTACCTGGGTGTGACCATCGCCGATTGCGTGTTGCGACGCGGCTTTCTTACAGCGTCCGACACCGCCATCCCACGGCGATTGGGAAGGGCAGAAGAGTCTGGCGGCGGTGTAGGAATCGGCACCATCGCCACGTTTCTCGGCGTAGGCGGCAGCGTCATGACCGTGCCGTTATTGCGGCGTTGTGGATTGAGCATGTCCCAGGCGACGTCCATGGCCAATCCGCTAAGTTTGCCCGTGGCGCTGGCCGGGACGCTGACTTACATGGCCGTGGCCGGTTTCACCGAGTTTGATCTTGGGCCGTGGTTTGTCGGCTATGTGGATGTGATGGCGTTTGCGGTTTTGACGGTTGGGTCGCTGGTGGGGATTCGGTTGGCGACGCCGTGGATTGGGCGGATACCGGATCGGGTGCATGCGCGGGTATATGTGGGTTTGCTAGTTTTGGTGATGCTGAGCATGTACGCCACGTAGGGTTGGAATCGTTCGCTTTATTCGCAAGAATACGTCTTCGCATTGTTCAAGATTTCACTCGGGAGAATGTCATGTCGATCCTCGAAAGCGACTGGAAGAAATTCAAGGAACTGCGCAAAATTGCGCTCGATCGATTTTGCCAAGGCGTTCTTGCCGATGCAAAAGCCATTACTCTGCACGGGGCGCTGTCTGCTCACGCTCGATATGGAATGCTCTATGGCTTGATCCATGATCGGAACAAGGACATGGCCCGAGCCTTTGACCATCACAGCCAATCCCGCTCCACTGCTCTCACTGCTTTAAGGTTGTTTGTCATGCATGACTTGCTGACCGACGCAGAGTTATCAGTGCTCAGTGAAGATGCGCTGGACTACATCTCAGATGTCGTTCGCCAGCCCTATGAGCTTGAATGGGTCGAAGAGATCGTGCGACAGGACTGAAAACGGTTATCACCAGCCCTTTTATTAGAGAACGATGGATGTGGATCTTCAATTGCACCGAAGCGGCAAGTAACTTCTTCAGCCGCGTGCATAAGGGTAAAAAAATCAGCCCGGTGGACAAACCGCCATCGTCCGTCATTGAAGATGATGTGCCTGATGAGTCAGCCGAACAGTGGCTGGTTCACGCCGTCACTGTTCAACGCAAGCATGTGTTGTACGTCATTCACGTAAAAACTCGTTATTGCATGATTTTTGCGGACGCGAAAAAAGCGGACATCGAAGGTTTCGTTCAACGTTTTTCCACGCGTTGGATAAACGGCGTGATTCAGCATGCGGGGCAACACGACATACTTCGTTGGTTCAACGACGAACTGATAACGGAGCGATTCCAAGAGAGTTGTCGCGAGTACGTGTTTTACAAACGCGGACATCGCGGTGCGCAGAAACACATCAATGACATCGCCTGGGTGTTTGAGGGATGTGCTGCTGAACGAGGTTCTTTACCCCCTGACGAGTTCTCGGCAGGCCGCTTCGATATCGACATGAACAACTATCTGAGAGGGGGTAAAGAACACAAGGATTACTTCTACCCGGATAAGGAAATGATCGTTCACTGGTTAAGCCGTTACGGCGGCCTTGATGAGCTTGGCATTCAAGCAGCCCGTGAGCGGCACAAGGAAGCGAAACGGGAGATTCGGGAGGTCGTAAGGCAGCTTAATCTCGAAGCGCAATGAGCCGTCGCAATAACGCCGTGACCCGGTCCTTTAACCTTTGAGCCCCGGCGCCTCACGAATGATGAAGTGATCCAAGTTCTCGATATGGGCACTGAACACCCCGAACATCTGCTCGGGGTTTTTCTTGCTTGGTACCTGCTTCAACTCCGGCGTCACACCATAGAAAAAGCAAAACAACTCTTTTTCGCTCTCGATAGCGTGTTTGATCTCTTGCAGAAACGCTTTGCGCTTGCGGTAGGTGTCGATCAGCTTTTTGCTCAGGTAAACGTTGACCGAGTAAGGCTTCTTCTTCGCCTCGTCCGGTTGCTTGAACCAGACCTTCTGTTCGAAATCGATGCGAAAACTTGCGCTGTGGTAATCCTCGATTTTCTTGATCTTGCCCCAGTAAATCAGCCCTTTGTTGTCCAGCAGAAACTCGATTTTCTTGAAGAAAGAACTGTAGGGCGCCGTGTGCTCGCCAATCTTCAGCGGCATACGCTTGAGCAGATCCTTGTCCTCGAAGTTCGACACAAAACACTCCACCGGGTGAGCGAAGACACTGGTTTTGTCTGGTGCTGACTCACGACTCGGGTGCTCGACATTACTGGCCGCAGAAGGCGGTTTCGGATCATCCCGCATCACGTCCGCCGCCACCGCTGGGTTCGACGGCTTACGCACATACTCACGCCGCGTCAGCAACAACTCCGACGGGAAATGCTCCTCGCGACTGTCATCCGTTTCCGCACCGTCAGCGTCCACACCTGACACCGACGCCTTGAGACTGACATAAGGACAATCCGCAACATGCCGGGTGCTGGGCGTGTTCTTGAAGTGCGGGGTGCGAACGTAATTCACGTTCTTGGCGTTGAACGTCGTCAACACATTCGCCGCATCGAAGGCCAAACGACAGGCATCGTTGGGGCACTGGAAGTGTTCCTTGGCGGAATCGAACTCCATGGTTTCGTCGAAATTCAAATCGCGCACGTCATAGATCGACAGCTTGTCGTCGAGGCTGAGGCAGTAGGCGAGGTCGAATTTCATGGGGGCTCGGGTCCTTGAGTGGGGAAGGGTATTAATAGCGGGAGGTGGGGTGGGTTGCACTGAATGTTTTCAACACACCGCAAAATCTGCGGCATACCACCGACCCTGTAGGAGCGAGCCTGCTCGCGAAAAACCCAAGAACGCCACTGGGCATTTGGATTTACGCATTATCGTTCCCAACCTTCAACGGAACACCGCCAAGAGCAGGCGCGCCACGCCTATCGAAAATCTCAGCCTTCAGCTAGTTTGGCCAACTCCATGGAGGTGCCATATGGCTGAACGGCTACAAGTAAACATGCACGAAGCACAATCCCAACTCGATCAACTCGCTGAGCTTGCCTGGCGGGGCGATACGGTTGTGATCACCAAGGACGGCAAGCCCTATCTAAACCTGCTGCCTCATATCAAAACATCTCGGGCACGTAAGCCGGGGCGGTTGAAGGGAAAAATCCGAATTTATGCGGATTTTCAAAAGCCCGCCGAGGACATCACCGAGGGATTTGAGAGTCACCTGTGAGGCAATTGCTCTTAGAAATAGTGGCTATTCGCCCTGTTACGTATTGAAACCCTTTGGTACTTTGGCGACGGTAGGAATTTTCCTACGGCAATTGTCGATAAAGGGCAGCGCTCGTGGCGATCAAAGCGGTTTCGAAGGAACGAATAGACAAAGCGATGCTGGAGTTTGATCATAAATTTCGGAGTAGGCGTGAGTGGCAAGGCTGGGAAAACAATCTAGCTCACCGTTATGCGGTTCACGCGGGCGGTGAACTGTATCCGGCGAAGAAAATCGTCTCTTTGGCGACCGGTATTGCCGTAGGCGAGTTCTCCGGTGGACACCCGACCAACAGTTACCTAGAAAAGCGAGGCTTCACTATTGTGGAGTTACCGCGTGGGGAGGGCGCGCCTGTATTGCAGTTCACGCCGGGCGCTGTTTACGACCGAAAAACTGAGATCAATGGACCGTTCGGTGGAAGCCTGCAAAACGGCATTGCAGCGTCCGCTACTTATCCTGCGATTTTTTTGTTCACGGGCGATAGCGGTGAGCAATACGGGTATGCCGACCATTGGGAAGACGGCGCCTTCTTTTATACCGGTCAAGGACAACGCGGGCCGATGACTTTGACTCGAGGCAACCGAGCCATTGCTGAGCATGCCAATGATGGCCGAGCGCTGCACTTGTTTAAGTCCCGCGGCAAAGGTAATGGCTACGCTTACGTGGGCGAGTTTTCTTGCGCTGACATGTTTCAACGAACCCAGCCGGATGTGAGCGGCCAGGCTCGGACAGCAATTGTTTTTCGATTAGTCCCTGTGGGCATTCCTGGTGGAATGATTGAGGCTGAAGAGGATGAGGAAAAGGCTGACCTTCCCGACTCTCTGGCTGCTGCGCGGTTGGCTGCGCTGGCTGCATGTAAGCCTGGCAGTGATGAGTTAGGGCAATCCGCTCCTCGTAAGATCTATCAGCGCAGCCGTAAGGTTGCGCACTATGTGCTGATGCGCGCTCAGGGGGAGTGCGAGAGCTGTGAGAGGCCGGCTCCTTTTATGAAGAAGGATGGCAGGCCCTACCTAGAGCCGCATCACGTCAATCGGCTCTCAGATGGTGGGTTAGATCATCCACGCTATGTGGGGGCTGTATGCCCAAGTTGTCATCGGGAAATTCATTCTGGAGTGCACGGGGCGTTGGTGAATGAAAGGCTGAAGCAGCGGTTGGAAGTAATTGAGCGCTGATTGAGCGGTGTGCCAAGGCAATTGGCCCTAATCTCAAGAGCGCTCCAGTCGCTTTCTTTCTTCTTTACGCTCATAACATCTCCGAGGGTTGAAAACCCTCGGAGGATACTGAGTGGCCAGTCTACGAAAATACCTACAGAGAACTGCGACGCTTCTTTCTGTCGATCCTAAAAGGTCTAACCGACCGAATGCTTCGAAGAGTGAAACACCTCCAAGACCTTACGCCACCAAGGCTTAACCGCTGGAACGCGCCTTCGCGTTCGATTCAGCAATAGATAAGGCATGTCTCGCAACCGAATCCAACCTTCATCCTGCCAATGCAACAGACTCAACGACATCTCCGGCCAATCCAACAAACTCAACATCGGTCGATCCGCATTCTTCGACGGCCCCGCATCGCGCAACGCCGGCACCACTTGATGAGTCAGCCACTCGCGCAACAGCCGATTCCCCGGCGCGTAGTGATAGACCAGCAACGCATACACGCCTGATTCGCTGAGCATCAGCCGCTTTTCCGGTTGGCCGTGGTAGTCGATCAGTAACGTGTGCCGTTGATCTTCGTCGAGTTTACTGACCACCCGATCACTCAGATGAAAACCCATCAATCGACCAAAATCGCGGGCGCAGAACCAAGCTTGGTTTTCCAGGAGAAGGGCGTGGAGGACAAGATTGTGGCGAGTGAAGACTGTTACAGAGAAGGGATCAGTCATGACTGATCTCCAGAGTGGCGAAAGTGCGGGGTAGATCGTGTTCAGGCATATCCATTACCTCTACGTGTAGATTTAGGAGGGCCTGAACCCAACGTAGAGTGGACTTAAAAAATCCCAACGAGCAGAGCCTTCGCACAACCGAACGACAAATCACCAAAGGGTGAATTGCGTGTCTGTGTGATTGACCAAGCTTCTACGTTGGGCGTTTCTTAGGCACCTGCAATGGAGCTTAGAGGTGCTTTGAAAGGGCATCAATGCGGACGGAGCTGTAAGTGCTGTAGGAGTTTTAGCGTCGTAGCGTAGGGGTGGAAAAAAGCATCTTCATTCCCCAGTAAAAAGCCCCGATCAGATCGGGGCTTTTGCTTTTTCGATTCTTCGATTCAGATTGCAATCGTCAAATCACGGCGAGCTCGGGAATCAATCCCAGCTCAACGCCCCACCAGTCTGATACTCAATAACTCTCGTCTCAAAGAAATTCTTCTCTTTCTTCAAGTCCATAATCTCGCTCATCCAAGGGAACGGGTTAGTCGTCCCTGGATACTCTTCTTTCAAACCGATCTGCGACAGACGACGGTTAGCGATGAACTTGAGGTAGTCCTCCATCATCGCCGCATTCATACCCAACACCCCACGAGGCATGGTGTCACGCGCGTATTCGATTTCCAGCTGAGTGCCCTGCAGGATCATCTGCGAAGCTTCTTCCTTCATTTCAGCGTCCCACAAGTGCGGGTTTTCGATTTTGATCTGGTTGATCACGTCGATGCCGAAGTTCAGGTGCATGGATTCGTCGCGCAGGATGTATTGGAACTGCTCGGCGACGCCGGTCATTTTGTTGCGGCGGCCCATGGAGAGGATCTGGGTGAAGCCGCAGTAGAAGAAGATGCCTTCCAGAACGCAGTAGTAGGCGATCAGGTTGCGCAGCAACTCTTTGTCGGTTTCGACGGTGCCGGTTTCGAACTTCGGATCGGAGATCGAACGGGTGTATTTGAGGCCCCAGGTGGCTTTTTTCGCTACCGATGGGATCTCGTGGTACATGTTGAAGATCTCGCCTTCATCCATGGCCAACGATTCGATGCAGTACTGGTAGGCGTGGGTGTGGATCGCCTCTTCGAATGCCTGGCGCAGGATGTACTGGCGGCATTGCGGGTTGGTGATCAGGCGGTACAGGGCCAGGACCAGCTTGTTGGCAACCAGGGAATCGGCGGTGGCGAAGAAGCCGAGGTTGCGCATCACGATGCGGCGCTCGTCGTCGGTCAGGCCTTCCGGGTCTTTCCAGAGGGCGATGTCGGCGGTCATGTTGACTTCTTGCGGCATCCAGTGGTTTGCGCAACCGTCCAGGTACTTCTGCCAGGCCCAGTCGTACTTGAACGGTACGAGTTGGTTGAGGTCGGCGCGGCAGTTGATCATGCGCTTTTCGTCGACAGCCACACGGGCGGAGGCGCCTTCGAGTTCGGCGAGGCCTTCGGCGATGTCGAGGTTGTCCAGGGCAGCTTTTGCACGGGCGATTGCGGCGGAGTCGGACGCGGTTACAGCGCGGGCTTCTTGAGCCGCGACGCCACCAGCGGTGTCGAGGCGGTCCATGTTGGCTTCAGTTGCGTGCCCAGCGTTGGCGCCTTTTACAACGGTTTCGCCGCTGTCTTCTTTGTCGAATTCGTCCCAGCTCAGCATGACGTGTCGTCTCCTGCGTGAGGGCCAGATGCCCGTGTGAAAACTGATAGGTTGGTTTTTCACACGGCCGTACTGGCCGCGTTGGATCTAAAGGAAATCGTTTTTTGCAGCAGTACAACGCAGGCAATAAACAGAATTTTGTACGGGTGTTCTGAGGCCACTGACGGGCGCAGAAAATGTGAACAGCTTCTGCGTGGGCTTCAGACTGGCGTGTTCCCCGTGTAAGGGAATATTGCAGGCCCGATTTACGCCGCATTATAAGGAAATTTTTGGCCACGTGGTGCGACGAATCGGCACTGCGAACGGTTGGCGGGGGGCGGTTTTCAGGCCGGAGTGAGGGATTACAGGGCTTTGGCTGCAATCGCGGCTGCAGATTTTTTTTTTATAAGTTTTGGCTCGTGATTATTTCTGTTCAAAAAACAATCAAAAATCGCCTTTTTCACTACATGTTGTGTTTTGAGTCGGTTTTCGATGGCTCCAGACACAACTAAGCCCGACCGAAGTCGGGCTGTAAAGTCACGCTTGATGATCAGCTGAAGCGAGCGGCACCAACGTGATCTGCGCCATCGGCAGCCAGTTTGGCGGCGCCAGTGCGATCAAAACCGTCAGAAGCGAGTTTGGCAGCGCCCGTGTGGTCGGAGCCATCGGAGGCGAAAGACGCCGAACCGGTATGGTCGTAACCATCAGAAGCGACAGCCGCTTGCGTGCTGTAAGCAGCCGAGCCAGTGCGGTCGTAGCCGTCAGCGGCGAAGGTGTTAGCGGCCAGGACAGAGAGGGTCAGGGCGAGGATCAGTTTGGTTTTCATGGTAGTGGCTCCAGGTCGTTGGCGTTTTGTGCCTTGGGTGTGGAATTCATACTACGCCAGCTAATTTGATTAAAAAGCGCAAATAAACGCTTAAATCAATCGTATAACTAGATATGTAAGGTTCGGCGCTTCATCTGCCCTAAATAGCGGGCGAGTGGGTCGAATCTTGGGAGGGTGAGAGCGGGTGATTAGCCGTTAGAGCAGCCGTTACCCATAACGCTGTAACGAAGAATGTGGCGTTGGCCTTTGGAGTCGTCGTATTCCATTTTCGCCGGAACAACTTCGCAAACGTTCGGGATTTCGCTCATGGAGATAACTTTGGCGATGTCCAGGTGGGTGGAGTAAGTGTATTCCTCGATGGCGGGTTGCTGCTGCGCGACATCAGTCGGGACCTCGTCTGCCATGGCGGTTGCGCACAGGCTGCTGAGGGCCAGAACTAATAAAGCTTTCATTTCAAATTTACCTTTTAGAGGTCGAATGGGGGCACGCAACCTTTTTGGGGTTGCGTGTAGAACTTAAGTACTAGGTTTTGGATTAACTGCCTTCGTGGGGGCTGCAACTTGGTTAATCACGTTGCCTGGTTGGCGAGGCTGATTTTAGGCGTGGGGTTTACATTCATATAGGCGTGCTTTTGATAAACACCTTTGGCGAATTTCGTAACAATCCCTGTAGGAGCTGCCGCAGGCTGCGATCTTTTGATCTTGGCGGTCCTCGAAGATCAAAAGATCGTCCGAACGCGGCCCGAACCTTCGGCAGCTCCTACATTGGCCGTTGGCGGCCGGAATAGAGCGTTTGCACAAAACCTGTGGGAATAGTCACGACATTTAGTAGGGGCTTGTTACTACCATCGTCGAATGGTTCTATAGGCCCGGCCCGGCTACAACTGGGTCATACAAAAACAACTATTCCACCGAGGTAACAAAGATGAGTGCGGCTTCTCTGTATCCCGTTCGTCCCGAGGTTGCGGCCAACACGCTGACTGATGAGGCGACCTACAAGGCCATGTACCAGCAGTCCGTCGTTAACCCGGACGGCTTCTGGCGCGAGCAAGCCAAGCGCCTCGACTGGATCAAGCCTTTCACCACGGTGAAACAGACTTCCTTCGACGATCACCATGTCGACATCAAATGGTTCGCCGACGGCACCCTGAACGTTTCCTACAACTGCCTCGACCGTCATCTGGCCGAGCGCGGCGATCAAGTCGCGATCATTTGGGAAGGGGATGACCCTGCCGAAAGCCGCAACATCACCTACCGCGAGCTGCACGAACAAGTCTGCAAGTTCGCCAACGCCCTGCGTGGCCAGGATGTGCACCGCGGCGACGTGGTGACTATCTATATGCCGATGATCCCCGAAGCCGTGGTCGCCATGCTGGCGTGCACCCGGATCGGCGCGATTCACTCGGTAGTGTTCGGTGGTTTCTCGCCGGAAGCCCTGGCGGGTCGGATCATCGACTGCAAATCCAAAGTGGTGATCACTGCTGATGAAGGCATTCGTGCCGGCAAGAAGATCCCGCTCAAGTCCAACGTCGACGACGCGCTGACCAACCCGGAAACCAGCAGCATTCAGAAAGTCATCGTGTGCAAGCGCACCGGTGGCGACATCAAGTGGAACCAGCATCGCGACATCTGGTACGAAGACCTGATGAAAGTGGCAGGCACTGTGTGCGCGCCCAAAGAAATGGGTGCTGAAGAAGCGCTGTTCATCCTTTATACCTCCGGTTCGACCGGTAAGCCGAAGGGTGTACAGCACACCACCGCCGGCTATCTGTTGTACGCGGCGATGACCCACGAGCGCGTGTTCGACTACCGTCCGGGCGAAGTCTACTGGTGCACCGCCGACGTCGGTTGGGTCACTGGCCACACCTATATTGTCTATGGCCCCCTGGCCAATGGCGCGACCACCTTGCTGTTCGAAGGCGTGCCGAACTACCCGGACATCACCCGGGTGGCGAAAATCGTCGACAAGCATAAAGTCAACATTCTCTACACCGCCCCCACCGCCATCCGCGCGATGATGGCGTCGGGCAAGGCCGCCGTTGAAGGCGCTGATGGCAGCAGCCTGCGTTTGTTGGGCTCGGTCGGTGAGCCGATCAACCCGGAAGCGTGGGATTGGTACTACAAGAACGTCGGTCAGTCCCGTTGCCCGATCGTCGACACCTGGTGGCAGACCGAAACCGGTGCGACCCTGATGAGCCCGTTGCCGGGTGCGCACGCGCTCAAGCCGGGTTCTGCTGCGCGACCATTCTTCGGCGTGGTGCCGGCGTTGGTCGACAACCTGGGTAACATTCTCGAAGGCGTTGCCGAGGGTAACCTGGTGATTCTCGATTCTTGGCCAGGCCAGGCGCGTACGCTGTATGGCGACCATGACCGCTTCGTCGATACCTACTTCAAGACGTTCCGTGGCATGTACTTCACCGGGGACGGTGCGCGTCGTGACGAAGACGGTTACTACTGGATTACCGGTCGCGTGGATGACGTGCTCAACGTGTCCGGCCACCGCATGGGGACCGCCGAGATTGAAAGCGCGATGGTCGCCCACCCGAAAGTCGCCGAAGCAGCCGTGGTTGGTGTGCCGCACGACATCAAAGGGCAGGGCATCTATGTCTATGTCACGTTGATCGGTGGCGAAGAGCCGAGCGAGCAGCTGCGACTTGAGCTGAAAAACTGGGTCCGTAAAGAGATCGGTCCGATTGCTTCGCCGGATGTCATCCAGTGGGCGCCGGGCCTGCCGAAAACCCGTTCGGGCAAAATCATGCGCCGCATCCTGCGCAAGATTGCTACGGCCGAATACGATGGGTTGGGGGATATCTCCACCCTGGCGGATCCGGGTGTGGTGCAGCATTTGATTGATGAACACAAGATCATGAACGTCGCTTAACCCGTCGTTCCTGAGTCATGGAAGCCCCGCCCGGCATTGCGCCTGGCGGGGCTTTTTATGGCCTGATGTTTTTGTGGTGGTTGTTCGGGCCTCATCGCGAGCAAGCTCGCTCCCACAGTGGATCTCCGGTGGCCAAAGATTGTGTGTCAGACGCAGATCCCCTGTGGGAGCGAGCTTGCTCGCGATAGCGATCTGTCAGACACGACATCAACAACGTCGAATAATTATCGGCTTAGCCTATAGGCCATTTCCCACTGTTACCCGCCTTCAGGAAAGTGACTAAATGTGTAACCGCTCGCTCCGATACGGGGCATTGGGAAACGCAAAGCCCCATCTTCGGGCTGCTCCAGCCCCTATGAAAAATAAGACACAACGCTGCGCTTGCCGGATTAGAAGGGTTTGCCAATAATAGGCCCGCAATTTGCAACATAGATCGGTTCACTGTCTTTTGCTCTTGCATGAATTTGCAAGGCTGTCAACGCGCCCAAGCGGCTTTCTCGGTGCTTCTGTAATTAGTTGTCGCATTGAAGAAATATCGGCTTCGGGCCTGTCGTTAGAATGCCGATCACTCGCTCGTTGTTGCTCGCGTTGAAAAAAGCGCGCGATTCCTGCAACGCAGCACCGCTTTGCGGTTCCACTCATTCGCATATTGGGCTGTCGCTCACTCTGCCGTTTTAGCCCTTTACCGATGGAGTCCCAAGATGAAGAAACTCGTGCTGCTTGGCGCCCTGGCACTGTCCGTGCTGTCCCTGCCGACATTCGCCGATGAAAAGCCTCTGAAAATTGGTATCGAAGCGGCTTACCCTCCGTTCGCTTCCAAAGCGCCGGACGGCAGCATCGTTGGTTTCGACTACGACATCGGCAACGCTCTGTGCGAAGAGATGAAGGTCAAGTGCGTATGGGTCGAGCAAGAGTTCGACGGTCTGATCCCGGCACTCAAAGTGCGCAAGATCGACGCGATCCTGTCGTCCATGTCGATCACTGAAGACCGCAAGAAGTCCGTGGACTTCACCAACAAGTACTACAACACCCCGGCTCGCCTGGTCATGAAGGCCGGCACTCCAGTCAGCGACAGCCTGGCTGAGCTCAAGGGCAAGAACATCGGCGTGCAACGTGGTTCGATCCACGAGCGTTTCGCCCGCGAAGTCCTGGCCCCGCTGGGTGCCGAGATCAAGCCTTACGGTTCGCAGAACGAAATTTACCTCGACGTCGCTGCCGGCCGCCTCGACGGCACCGTGGCAGACGCTACGCTGCTGGATGACGGTTTCCTGAAAACCGACGCCGGCAAAGGTTTCGCCTTCGTTGGTCCGGCCTTCACCGACGTCAAATACTTCGGCGACGGCGTAGGTATTGCGGTTCGCAAGGGTGACGCGCTGAAAGACAAGATCAACACCGCGATCACCGCCATTCGCGAGAACGGCAAGTACAAGCAAATCCAGGACAAATACTTCGCCTTCGATATCTACGGCAAGTAACACGTCCCGGCGACAAGTCCGAAATGGCGCAAGCAACAGGATCTCTGAGGTTTGCGCCATTTTTTCATCCCCCTTTTCGAGGACCTGAATCATGTTGAAAGGCTACGGGGCTGTCATCCTCGATGGCGCATGGCTGACGCTTCAGCTCGCCTTGTCGTCCATGGTCTTGGCCGTTGTTCTGGGTCTGATCGGCGTTGCGCTGCGTCTGTCCCCGATTCGCTGGCTGGCCTGGCTGGGCGACCTGTATTCCACGGTGATCCGCGGTATTCCCGACCTGGTGCTGATCCTGCTGATTTTTTACGGTGGTCAGGACCTGCTCAACCGCGTCGCGCCGATGCTCGGTTTTGACGACTACATCGACCTGAACCCGTTGGCCGCCGGTATCGGCACCCTGGGCTTCATCTTCGGTGCGTACCTGTCGGAAACCTTCCGTGGTGCCTTCATGGCGATCCCCAAAGGTCAGGCAGAAGCGGGCATGGCGTACGGCATGAGCAGTTTTCAGGTGTTCTTCCGGGTGTTGGTGCCACAGATGATTCGCCTGGCGATTCCGGGTTTCACCAACAACTGGCTGGTCCTGACCAAGGCCACCGCGCTGATTTCGGTGGTGGGGCTGCAAGACATGATGTTCAAGGCCAAGCAGGCGGCAGATGCCACCCGCGAGCCTTTCACCTTCTTCCTCGCAGTGGCGGCAATGTACCTGGTGATCACCAGCGTCTCGTTGCTGGCATTGCGTCACCTTGAGAAGCGCTACTCGGTAGGCGTAAGGGCGGCTGATCTATGATCTTCGACTACAACGTCATTTGGGAGGCCCTGCCGCTGTACTTCGGCGGCCTGGTGACCACCCTCAAATTGCTCGCGCTGTCGCTGTTTTTCGGTCTGTTGGCGGCGTTGCCGTTGGGGCTGATGCGGGTCTCGAAGAATGCTGTCGTGAACATGAGTGCCTGGCTTTTCACCTACGTGATCCGCGGCACGCCGATGCTGGTGCAGCTGTTTTTGATCTACTACGGTCTGGCGCAGTTCGAAGCGGTGCGTGAAAGCATCTTTTGGCCTTGGCTGTCGAGCGCGACGTTCTGCGCTTGCCTGGCGTTTGCCATCAACACCAGCGCCTACACCGCCGAAATCATCGCCGGTAGCCTGCGGGCGACGCCGAACGGTGAGATCGAAGCGGCCAAGGCGATGGGCATGTCGCGCTACAAGATGTACAAGCGCATCCTGCTGCCGTCGGCCCTGCGCCGGGCACTGCCGCAGTACAGCAACGAAGTGATCATGATGCTGCAGACCACCAGTCTGGCGTCCATCGTGACCCTGATCGACATCACCGGTGCCGCGCGCACGGTCAACGCTCAGTTCTACCTGCCGTTTGAAGCCTACATCACCGCCGGCGTGTTCTACCTGTGCCTGACCTTCATTCTGGTGCGGATGTTCAAACTGGCCGAGCGCCGCTGGCTGGGCTATCTGGCCCCGCGGAAGCACTGATATGGAACGCATCGATCATGCATTGCCGTGGAGCCACCTGGGCAGCGAACGCCAGATTTCGGTGTTCCGCTTCGGAAGTGGCGAGCGCAAGGCCTACATCCAGGCCAGCCTGCACGCCGATGAATTGCCGGGCATGCGTACGGCTTGGGAGCTGAAAAAGCGCCTGACCGAACTCGAAGCCCAAGGCTTGCTCAACGGTGTGATCGAACTGGTGCCGGTGGCCAATCCACTGGGCCTCGGCCAACTGCTTCAGGGCAGTCATCAAGGGCGTTTCGAGGCGGGCAGCGGCAAGAACTTCAACCGGGATTTCGTCGAGCTCAGCGCGCCAGTGGCCGCCGAGCTGGAAGGGCACCTGGGTGATGATCCGCACGCCAATATTCAGCTGATCCGTCAGGCCATGAGCGATGTGCTCGCCGCATTGCCGCCCGCCGCCAGTCAGTTGCAAGGCATGCAGCGCATTTTGCTCAGCCATGCCTGCACCGCTGACGTGGTGCTGGATCTGCATTGCGATGCCGAAGCGGCGCTGCACATGTACGCCTTGCCGCAACACTGGCCGCAATGGCGTTCGTTGGCCGCGCACCTGAACGTAAAGGTGGGGCTGCTGGCGGAAGATTCTGGCGGCAGTTCGTTTGACGAAGCTTGCTCGCTGCCGTGGTTGCGTCTGTCGCGTCTGTTTCCTGATGCGCAGATTCCCTTGGCCTGCCTGGCGACTACCATTGAATTAGGTGGTCAGGCCGATACCGGTCGCCCAGAGGCGATGGCTTACGCCGAAGGCATTCTGGCGTTCCTCGCCGAGCAAGGCTTGATCAGTGGCGAATGGCCGAAGCCTGCGCAGGACGCGTGCGAAGGCATGCCGTTCGAAGGCACCGAATTACTGTTCGCGCCACACCCTGGCGTGATCAGTTTCTTGCGTAAACCCGGTGAATGGATTGAAGCCGGCGATGAGATTTTCGAAGTGATCGATCCGTTATCGGATCGGGTCAGCACGGTGTGTGCTGGTACGTCCGGGGTGCTGTTTGCCATTGAACGGCTGCGTTATGCCCAACCCGGTTTCTGGCTGGCCAAGGTGGCGGGGCGCGAAGCGCTGCGTCACGGGCGCTTGCTCAACGACTGACTGACTGTTTTTGTGAGAACCGACCGCATGTACAAACTTGAAGTCCAAGACCTGCATAAACGCTATGGCAGTCACGAAGTGCTCAAGGGCGTGTCCCTGAAAGCGGCGGCTGGCGATGTGATCAGCATCATCGGCTCCAGTGGCTCCGGCAAAAGTACTTTTCTGCGCTGCATCAACCTGCTGGAGCAGCCGCACGCGGGCAAGATTCTGCTCAACAACGAAGAGCTGAAACTGGTCGCCAACAAGGACGGCGCGCTGAAGGCCGCCGACCCGAAACAGCTGCAACGCATGCGTTCGCGCCTGTCGATGGTGTTCCAGCATTTCAACCTGTGGTCGCACATGACCGCGCTGGAAAACATCATGGAAGCGCCGGTCCACGTGCTCGGCATGTCCAAGGCCGAAGCCCGCGAGAAGGCCGAGCACTACCTGAACAAGGTCGGTGTGGCCCATCGTAAAGATGCTTACCCGGGCCACATGTCCGGCGGCGAGCAGCAGCGTGTGGCGATTGCCCGTGCGCTGGCGATGGAACCTGAGGTGATGCTGTTCGACGAACCGACGTCGGCGCTCGACCCGGAACTGGTTGGCGACGTGCTGAAAGTCATGCAGGCCCTGGCCCTGGAAGGCCGGACCATGGTGGTGGTGACGCACGAAATGGGCTTCGCCCGTGAAGTGTCGAACCAGCTGGTGTTCCTGCACAAAGGTGTCGTCGAAGAAAGCGGCAACCCGCGTGAGGTGCTGGTCAATCCACAGTCCGAACGTCTGCAACAATTCCTCTCGGGTAGCCTCAAGTAAACCGATCTCCCGTTGCGCACCGGGATAGTGCATGCTTCGCAATCTAGAGGCTGGCCCCGATCCCTTGTGGGAGCTGGTTTGCCAACCCCTGTAGGAGCTGTCGAGTGAAACGAGGCTGCGATCTTTTGATCTTTTAAAAAGCCAGGATCAAAAGATCGCAGCCTCGTTTCACTCGACAGCTCCTACAGGGGGGGGGCGACAAGCCCGCTCCCACATTTGATCTCTGCCGGTTTCGAGATATGCGTTCATTTACGGGCTAGCATTGGCCCATGCCTTCATCACTGTTTTCGTTTCGGATTGCCCGCCATGACTGCCCATCGAATTGGTTTCCTGATTTGGCCCAGCACTAAAGCACTGACGCTTTCGCTGGCTGAGGAGGCCTTGCGTGTTGCCCAGCGTGTGCATCCGGATGTTGTCTACGAACTGTCGTTTTTGCAGGCCGAACCGCCGACCGAAGGCGCCTGGCAATTGCCGGGTGAGCCGTGGGCCGGCAAGCTCGAAAACTTCCAGAAATTGTTTCTGCTCGCCGATGAGCCGCCGACCACACTCGCGCCGGCACTCAGTAGTTCGCTGAAACAACTGGTGCGTGCTGGCTGCGTGATCGGTGGTTTGTCGGCCGGTGTTTACCCGTTAGCCCAACTGGGCTTGCTCGACGGTTACCGCGCTGCCGTGCATTGGCGCTGGCAGGACGATTTCACCGAGCGTTTCCCGAAAGTCATCGCCACCAGTCATCTGTTCGACTGGGATCGCGATCGTCTGACTGCGTGCGGCGGTCTGTCGGTACTCGATTTGTTGCTGGCCGTGCTGGCCCGTGACCACGGCGCGGAACTGGCCGGTGCGGTCTCCGAAGAATTGGTGGTCGAGCGCATCCGCGAAGGCGGCGAGCGCCAGCGCATTCCGCTGCAGAATCGTCTCGGTTCCAGCCATCCAAAGCTGACGCAGGCCGTGTTGCTGATGGAAGCCAACATCGAAGAGCCGCTGACCACTGACGAAATCGCCCAGCATGTGTGCGTGTCCCGTCGGCAGCTGGAGCGGATCTTCAAGCAATACCTCAACCGCGTGCCGAGCCAGTACTACCTGGAACTGCGCTTGAACAAGGCCCGGCAGATGTTGATGCAAACCAGCAAGTCGATCATCCAGATCGGCCTGTCGTGTGGCTTCTCCTCGGGGCCGCACTTCTCCAGCGCCTACCGCAACTTCTTCGGTGCCACGCCGCGGGAAGATCGCAACCAGCGGCGCAGCAGCAGCCCGTTCGAATTGTCGTCGGTGCCCTCGGAGCGTGGGTGACAGAGCAATCACGTCACCTGCTGAGGCTGATTTACTCCTCTATTTCGGAGCCTTCAGAAGTCGAGACATCCATCTCTCCTCGATTGATCACCTCTTCCACGCCAAAGTCCATGCCCGTCCGTTCGAAGTAACCGATCAGCCGTAGCAGGCTCTCCCCGGAAAATCGATTACCTCGAAAACTGATGTTTTCAGCGATTTCCACCGGCAGTTCCAGCAAGTCGCTGGGGACTTCGGTGATGGCATTGCCACTGAGGTCGGCCCAGTCCAGCTCTGTCATTTGCAGCAGGCCGTGCGGTATTTCGGTGATACCGGTGTCATTCAGCAGTACGGTCGCGAGCTCCATCATCTGACTCAGGTCAGGTGTTTGCCCCAGGGGGTTGTGGGCCAGATCGAGATAATCGAGCTGTTCCATGCCCGCCAGCGCACTTGCCGATTCCGCTGACAGTCTGACGCGGCACTCAGGTAGCGACAGCGACCGCAGTTGACCCATCTTGAACACAGCATCGGGAATGTTGCCCAGATTACAGTCGCGAAGCCTGAGGCTTTTGAGGTTGGGGAAGCCTTCCAGGAATCGTCCGATACGTGTCACGCCATTGGCACTATTAATCTCCAGCGCCGTTACATGGCTGAAATCAGCGCTCAGGGGCGGCAGTTCTCCGTTGATGATCGGGCGGATAGTGAGTTCAAAAGTCGGCTCTAGCGCCTCATTGAAATCATCCTGTTCGCTTTCATGCCGCCAGCACTGCTCCAGTGTCTGTTTGAACTGGTCACGGTTCATGCGCTCGACAAGCTGTTGTTGGGCGGTGAACGGTTCGCCCGTCAACGGGTGTTGGGCCGGAAGGTCGGCAGTCCATACCACCAAGTCGTTGCTCAGCTGTGCCAACTCAGCTTCAAGATTTGTCAGCTCGATTCGGCCGTCTGCCAGTGTGCCTGCCAGTTCATAGACAAACTCGCTCGCCTGTTCGACCTCCAGGTTCGGGTACAGCGCCATGACTCGGTTGATATCTGCCTCTGGGGCGGAGATGCCCAAATCGTATGAGCTGTCGAAATAGTGAAGCTTGATCATTTGTCGCGCATTGTCCGAGAGCGGGTTATGCGTCAGGGGTATGCCGTGCTTACCGTACACCTCACTTTGGAAGAGCTCCGCAGGCAACTCGCTGATCTTGTTGCCCAGGAGTTTGGCGGTATCAAGTTTTGGGTGGCGAACTACGCTGTCGGGAATGTCGGTCAGGCCGGTACGGCTCAGGTCCAGGTGAACAAGCTCAGGCATAGATTCGACACTGGGCACCATAGAGAACGGGTTCTGGTATAGATCCAGCATGACCAGTTTGTTCAATGAAGACAGTTTCGCCCAGTTGGCTGCGTCGAACCTGATTCCGCAATCGCTTAACACCAGCGCATCAAGGTCCGTCATTCGAGGAATGGCCTCGGGGAGGGCGGTCAGGGAAAAGCGTTTTAAATCGAGGCGGCGCAAGCCATTGAAGTGCTGAAGAAACTCGGGAACACCCTGCACCGCATGACCGCCTTCAAGGGACAGCAATGACACATGGGGGAAATCGGCCGTCAGCGTCGGTAGATCGCCAAGAATCGGCTCGGCAAATCTGAGCGCATAGCGCGGCGTGTCGTCCGGGACATCGAAGTCCCGCTCTGATTGTCGGCGCCAGCTGCGCTGGATTTCCTGGGCCAGCAGCCTGCGATTGTGTTTAGCGGCCTGTCGTTCCAATTCGTTCAGGGGAACTTGGGTTTGCGGGTGATCCGTGGGCGAGTCGTTTATCCAGGTGTTCAGTTCCCGATGCAGACGCGAGAGCTCGCTGGACAGGCGTGAGAGCTCCGTGCGAGCGCCATCGGGATGCGCTTGTAACTGGAGAACAACAGACTGGAGTTCTTCCTCGAAAAGGCTGGGGTAAATCTCGCGAACACGTTCGTTGAGGGACGGCGTCGGGAAGTAACTGCGCCGGTATCCATCCGAGCCGCCAGGCAAGCGCATGGTCGTCGGATCGTAGAACGGTTTTCGGTTGGGATTTTTTGCAAACAGTTTGCGTAGTGCCGGTTGGTTCAGTGCATGTTCGGCGATGCGTAGTTTGAGTGTCTGAGCATCAGTGATCGATGGGCTCAATGCATTACGCTGTGCTTGCGGCAACGCTTGAAAGAGTCCCTGATAAAAATCACCGGGCGCCGATTCATTGTCTTGATAAACCTGATAGGTGCCGTCTTCGGCGCGCACCAGTGTTTTCAGGATTGGCGCATCGGCCTGGCCAATGCTGTCGCGCACAAGACCGTCATGGGCGTAATCCCTCACTTCAATACGCAGCTCGGCGGGAAAACCGGGCAGCGAACTCAGGCTTTGCAAGGCCAGTCGGTGGGCGTCGGTGTTGTCCAGAATGTCGGAATAAAGGCCTTCACAGGCTCGGGTTGCGCGTACGGCCTCCATGGCTTTTAGTGCTGCCTCCTTGAGCCGTGGGGGCGTGCGACCGTTGTGCAGCTGGCGTAATTCGATCCCGGTTGCATTGCTCACCAGCTCTTGCGCGACATCGGTCGGCAATCCATGCACGTCGTCGAGCAGTCGCTGGACCTGCACGTTGCCGGTCTTCTCTTGCGCGCGATAGCGTGTCTCGAATAGCGATTTATCGTGCTTGCGGGCGAGTTCGGCCGTTAGTTTTCTGAAGGCTCGCGTTTGGGTTTCCGGTGCCGGCATTGGCGTGTCGACACGCCATGAATCGAAGCTGGTCAGCAGTTGGTGTTGCAGGGTCACATCGGCCTTCCGATAGCGCTCGGGTTGGTCGCTGCCGATCTGTTCAATAAAGGTTTCGATGTCCCGGTTGATCCTGAAACGCTTGATCGTGTCTGTCAGCAGCGAAGGCGGACGATAATGTTCGACATGCATTTCGCGCACTACGTTGTCGTGGTAACCGCTGACCCGCAGGATCTGTTCGCGCTCGGCGCTGGTGAACGACTCGACGCTATGGCCGAGGCGGCGCATGACCTTTTCCCGGTCCCAGTTCAGCGGTTGCTCCAGTTCTGTGTGCCAGGCACCGTGGTTGTTATGCAGCAGAGGCGGTTGATAGGCATCAGTTCGGTTCGGATGCTCAATCTGAAACGTGCCTGGCGCGCGGTCGGGCTTCACGGCATACAGTTTTCCCTCCAGTGGCAGCAGCGTCTTGCCCTCGTATTGATAGAGGCCGAGATGATCGGGTTTTGCGACTTCGGGCAAAATGAGTGCTTGTTCGTAAGGCTTGAGGTCCGGCTTCCAGTAGCGGGTTTTTCCTTCGGGCGTTGTGACGGGTTTGAGTGGGTCGACAAGCGCAATAGCTTCAGGAGGGAGCAGGCGGCTGAGGGTCCGGGCAGCGATGGCGCCGCCCACCGCAAATGTCCCCACCTGAACCACCGTTTCGACGAACGTCATCAGATGCCCGAACGCTTCTGTTTTCAGCCCTTCAGCCAGGTCCACTATGCCTTCGAAGGTTTCGTCGAGTAACTGGTAGGCCATGTAGCCCAGCATCAATCCGCCGAGAAACGGGACGAAAGGCAACGCAACGAACGTTGCGATTTCAAGGATTGTCGAGGCCACTTTGCTGAAGGCATTCCACAATGCCCATCGCGCGTTGCTGTCGGCAGTGGCGGTGGAGACGGCGAGCGTGCTTGCATCGTTGAGGATCTTGTTCAGCTGTCGCTGATAGAGATGGTTCCACAGGTCCGCTCTGAACCGGATCGCTGAAAACCGCAAATCAGGCTTGTCGATGGGCGTTTCGCGCCAGCTCGGCAGTGGGTCGCCCTGTCGGTGTTGATGCCAGGTCACGCTCTGGAGGCGACGGTTGAGGTCCGCGAAAAAATGTCCTCTTTCCTTGTGGTCGACGAAACGACTGAAGAACGTTTGATAAGCGGGCGAGCGCAGTTTGCGGGTCAGCTCGATCATGAACGCCAATGTATTCGGGTATTCCTTGAGAGGATGCTCTGGATCATCGGGAATGTAGGCAATGATCCGTGTTGCCGTGCGTGCGCGCTCCAGGCTCGCCGCGAAAATGACAATGCCGGTCAGCGAGGAGGACATCATTGTCAGGTCGTGACCATATAGCGGCTGCCCATCCAGTCGAGCACCCGAACGCCCTTCCAGAATGCGCAGGATCGAGAGATGGGCATCCGCTGGAATATCCTTTCGGATTTGCGCCATCTGCAGCGCGGATTTGAGTGCTGTTTTGTGCGAGCCGATCACCTTTGATTTCAACATCGCGCCGGCCACCGGGTTGGACGGTCCCAGATTGTCTTTGAGGTAAGCGTTGTACCGGGCGCCGATATCCAGTTCCCGGCATAACCGGGTAAAGGCCGGGATAGTGAGCTTTTTCTTGACCGTCGGCAGCGTATCGAACTGTCCTGTGGGCGAAGGTTGGGTGATGAACGTCGAGGCTGGCTCGTAAGCCCCTGCCGCTGTTTCCGATTCCTGAAAGTTATGCAGGGCGGCGTCGAGCATCGACACGGTCCAGGTGCGCGCGGCGCCAGTCTTGATTCCGAAAAGCGGCACGGTTTGAGGGATGTACAGCCGCAGGAAGGTGGTTTTGACGTCCAGATCCAGGTCAAACCGGGTTTTCAGGGCGTCGCTCAGCAGTGGTTCGGCAAAGGCTTGTGCGCTTCGCAGCTTCGACAGCATTGAGTCCAGACGATTTCGATGGGTCCAGTGTTCCTGACTGATCTTTTTCAGCGACTGGTGCTGCAGCGGTGTTGCGGTGCCATGCCAGTCCGGCGTCATAAGCGTGGCGTTCTTGAGAGCTCGGTGTGTACTGGACGATGCTTCTAATACCCAGACTGGCAGATTGTTGAACAGGTGATGGTAGTGATCGTCCGGTTGCGTAGCGGATTCACTGCCCCCAGTAGTGGAAAGGCGATCGTTCTCGTATCGGCTCATGCGCTATTCCCTTAGCGTTTTGGATGAGCCGCCAGCAAAACAGACGATGATCGGTTACGTGCGGTACATATTTACCGCACCGCTCGACAACCCTGCCTATAACCTGTGCCGGCGGTTTAAACTGCGCCTTTGCGACCCTATATGTCGCATTGCCGTAAACCCGGGAAAAACCGGGGTTTGCGCTATAAGAAGTTGTCGCTTGGCGGCAAGGCCGGGCTGAAAACTGTCCTTACAATCCCCCCATCGCTCGCCAGTTTCAGGCGAGTGTTCCTCATCAGGAGACTCCGATGTCCGTTGAGCACGCTGCGGTACAACGCGCCGATTTCGACCAGGTAATGGTTCCCAACTACGCGCCTGCCGCTTTCATTCCTGTGCGTGGCGCCGGTTCCCGCGTCTGGGACCAGTCTGGCCGCGAGCTGATCGACTTCGCCGGCGGGATTGCCGTTAACGTATTGGGCCATGCGCACCCGGCGCTGGTGAGTGCCTTGACCGAGCAGGCGAACAAGCTGTGGCACGTGTCCAACGTGTTCACCAATGAGCCGGCCTTGCGCCTGGCCCATAAGCTGATCGACGCCACGTTTGCCGATCGCGCGTTCTTCTGCAACTCCGGCGCCGAAGCCAACGAGGCCGCCTTCAAGCTGGCCCGTCGCGTCGGTTTCGATCGTTTCGGCAGCGAGAAGTACGAAATCATCGCCGCGCTCAACAGCTTCCACGGTCGTACCCTGTTCACCGTGAACGTCGGTGGTCAGTCGAAGTATTCCGATGGCTTCGGTCCGAAGATCACCGGTATCACCCACGTGCCGTTCAACGATCTGGCCGCTCTGAAAGCCGCCATTTCCGACAAGACTTGCGCTGTGGTTCTGGAGCCGATCCAGGGCGAGAGCGGCGTGATCCCGGCCGAACTCGAGTACCTGCAAGGCGCCCGTGAACTGTGCACCGCGCACAACGCGCTGCTGATTTTCGACGAAGTGCAAACCGGCATGGGCCGCAGCGGCAAGCTGTTCGCCTACCAGCATTACGGCGTGACGCCGGACATCCTGACCAGCGCCAAGAGCCTGGGCGGTGGTTTCCCGATCGCCGCGATGCTGACCACCGAAGACCTCGCCAAACACCTGGTCGTCGGCACTCACGGCACCACGTATGGCGGCAACCCGCTGGCGTGCGCTGTCGCTGAAGCCGTGATCGACGTGGTTAATACCCCTGAAGTGCTGGCCGGCGTGAACGCCAAGCACGACAAGTTCAAGGCTCGCCTGGAGCAGATCGGCGAGAAGTACGGCCTGTTCACCCAGGTCCGGGGTATGGGCCTGTTGATTGGTTGCGTGCTGAACGATGCCTGGAAAGGCAAGGCCAAGGACATCTTCAACGCCGCTGAAAAAGAAGGCCTGATGATTCTGCAAGCCGGCCCGGACGTGGTTCGTTTCGCGCCAAGCCTGGTGGTTGAAGACGCCGATATCGATGCCGGTCTGGACCGTTTCGAGCGCGCCGCAGCCAAGCTGACTCAAGCCTGATAGTTAATTCGACGCCTGACTTTCGGGCGTCGAACCCAATTTTTATGCCGGGCCAGATTCAATGTGGGAGCGAGCTTGCTCGCGATAGCTATCTGACAGTCGACATTGATGGCGACTGGCAGGGCCTCATCGCGAGCAAGCTCGCTCCCACAGTTGACTCTGAGTTTTCAGGACTGGCCCGGTTATTTTTCCTCAAAGAGTTTTTCGAGAAAGGAGTGACACCATGCTGGTGATGCGCCCCGCGCAAATGGCTGATCTGGGCGAGGTACAGCGTCTGGCTGCGGACAGCCCGATTGGTGTCACTTCCTTGCCGGATGACGTTGAACGCCTGAGCGACAAGATCGCAGCAAGCGAAGCCTCGTTCGCCGCCGAAGTCAGCTTCAACGGTGAAGAGAGCTATTTCTTCGTCCTCGAAGACACCGCCACCGGCAAACTGGTGGGCTGCTCGGCCATCGTTGCGTCGGCCGGTTATTCCGAGCCGTTCTACAGCTTCCGTAATGAAACCTTTGTGCACGCCTCCCGCGAGCTGAAGATTCATAACAAGATCCACGTGCTATCCCAGTGCCACGACCTGACCGGCAACAGCTTGCTGACCAGTTTCTACGTGCTGCCGGAGCTGGTGGGTTCGGCCTGGTCGGAACTCAACTCCCGTGGTCGCTTGCTGTTCGTGGCCAGCCATCCGGAGCGTTTTGCCGATTCTGTGGTGACCGAGATCGTCGGTTACAGCGATGAAAATGGTGATTCGCCGTTCTGGGATGCCATCGGTCGTAATTTCTTCGACCTCAACTACGCCGCTGCCGAGCGTCTGTGCGGTCTGAAGAGCCGGACGTTCCTGGCCGAGTTGATGCCGCATTACCCGATCTATGTGCCGCTGCTGCCGGACTCCGCTCAAGAAGCGATGGGGCAGGTGCACCCACGGGCGCAGATCACCTTCGACATCCTGATGCGCGAAGGCTTCGAAACCGATCACTACATCGACATTTTCGACGGTGGGCCGACCCTGCACGCCCGTGTCTCGGGGATCCGTTCGATCGCCCAGAGCCGAGTCGTCCCGGTGAAAATCGGCGAGCCGGTCAAAGGCGCGGGTCGTCAGTACTTGGTGGCCAACGCCCAATTGCAGGATTACCGCGCCGTTTTGCTTGAGCTCGATTACGCGCCGGGCAAACCCGTGACCCTGGATCTTGAAGCGGCCGAAGCCTTGGGCGTCGGCGAAGGTGCCAGCGTGCGCCTGGTGGCGGTTTAACACCTGCTGGTATGCCTAGAAAGAATGCCTAAAAAGCAGCGAGTTTCACGGGTGGCGCAAGCGGCCCGTTTGAGGAGATAGCATGATCGTTCGTCCCGTACGCAGCAGCGATTTACCCGCTCTGATCGACCTGGCCCGCAGCACCGGCACCGGCCTGACCACATTGCCGGCCAATGAAGAGCGTCTGGCCCATCGGGTCGGCTGGGCCGAGAAGACCTTCCGCGGCGAAGCCGGGCGGGGCGATGCAGACTACCTGTTCGTGCTCGAAGACGATGACGGCCGCGTGGTCGGCATTTCCGCCATCGCTGGCGCCGTCGGTCTGCGTGAACCTTGGTACAACTTCCGGGTTGGCCTGACCGTCAGCGCTTCGCAAGAGCTGAACATCTACCGCGAAATCCCGACGCTGTTCCTGGCCAACGACCTGACCGGCAATTCCGAGCTGTGCTCGCTGTTCCTGCACGCCGACTACCGCACTGGCCTCAACGGTCGCATGCTGGCCAAAGCGCGGATGCTGTTCATCGCCGAGTTCCCGCAGCTGTTCGGCAACAAGATCATCGCCGAGATGCGCGGTATGTCCGATGAAGCGGGGCGTTCGCCGTTCTGGGAAAGCCTGGGGCGTCACTTCTTCAAGATGGAATTCAGCCAGGCTGACTACCTGACTGGCGTGGGCAACAAGGCGTTCATCGCCGAACTGATGCCGAAATTCCCGCTTTACACCTGCTTCCTGTCGGAAGATGCGCGCAACGTGATCGGCCAGGTTCATCCGGACACCGAGCCGGCGTTGGCCATGCTCAAAAGCGAAGGTTTCAGCTATCAAGGCTACGTCGACATCTTCGACGCCGGTCCTGCTGTTGAGTGTGAAACCGGCAAGATCCGCGCAGTGCGCGACAGCCAGGCGCTGGTGCTGGCCATCGGCACGCCGGGTGACGACGCCACACCGTTCCTGATTCATAACCGCAAGCGCGACGACTGCCGGATCACTGCTGCTCCTGCACGTTTCGCCGCCGGTACGCTGGTGGTCGATCCACTGACCGCCAAACGTCTTCAACTAAACGCCGGCGATCAAGTGCGCGCCGTTCCGTTGTCCGCTGCCAGGGAGTCGAAATAATGAATTCGCTGTACATCGCAGGTGAATGGCTGGCCGGCCAGGGTGAAGCCTTTCAGTCGCTGAACCCGGTAACCCAACAAGTGCTGTGGGCCGGCGAAGGCGCTACCCCTGCTCAGGTTGAATCGGCCGTGCAAGCCGCGCGCCAGGCATTCCCGGGCTGGGCCCGACGTACCCTGGAAGAGCGCATCACAGTGCTGGAGGCCTTTGCCGCCGCGCTGAAGAACAATGCTGACGAACTGGCTCGCACTATCGGTGAAGAAACCGGCAAGCCTTTGTGGGAAGCGGCGACCGAAGTCACCAGCATGGTCAACAAGATTGCCATCTCGGTGCAGAGCTACCGCGAACGTACCGGCGAGAAGAGCGGCCCCTTGGGCGACGCCACCGCCGTGTTGCGCCACAAGCCACACGGTGTGGTCGCGGTGTTCGGGCCTTACAACTTCCCTGGTCACCTGCCGAACGGTCACATCGTGCCGGCGCTGCTGGCCGGTAATAGCGTGCTGTTCAAACCAAGCGAGCTGACGCCGAAAGTCGCCGAACTGACGGTCAAGTGCTGGATCGAAGCCGGTCTGCCGGCAGGCGTGTTGAACCTGCTGCAAGGCGCTCGCGAGACCGGTATCGCCCTGGCGGCGAACCCGGGCATCGATGGCTTGTTCTTCACCGGCTCCAGCCGCACCGGCAATCACCTGCATCAACAGTTTGCCGGTCGTCCGGACAAGATCCTCGCGCTGGAAATGGGCGGTAACAACCCGCTGGTCGTTGATCAGGTCGCAGACCTCGATGCTGCCGTTTACACCATCATTCAGTCGGCGTTCATTTCCGCCGGTCAGCGTTGCACCTGTGCGCGCCGCTTGCTGGTGCCGCAGGGCGCCTGGGGTGACTCGCTGCTGGCGCGTCTGGTGGCGGTCAGCCGTACGATTGACGTCGGCGCGTTTGATCAGCAACCGGCACCGTTCATGGGCTCGGTGATTTCCCTCGGCGCTGCGAAAGCACTGATGGATGCGCAGGAACATCTGCTGGGTAACGGCGCAGTAGCATTGCTGGAAATGACTCAACCTCAAGCTCAAGCCGCCTTGCTGACCCCAGGCATTCTGGACGTAACGGCAGTGGCTGATCGCCCTGACGAAGAGCTGTTCGGCCCGCTGCTGCAAGTGATCCGCTACGCTGATTTTGAGGCGGCGATCGCTGAAGCCAACGATACCGACTATGGCCTGGCGGCCGGTCTGCTGTCGGATTCCGAGGCGCGTTATCAGCAGTTCTGGCTGGAAAGCCGTGCTGGCATCGTCAACTGGAACAAACAGCTGACCGGTGCTGCGAGCAGCGCGCCATTCGGCGGTGTCGGCGCCTCGGGCAACCACCGTGCCAGCGCCTACTACGCAGCAGATTACTGCGCGTACCCGGTCGCTTCGCTGGAAACGCCGAGCCTGACCTTGCCTGCCGCGCTAACCCCGGGCGTGCGCATGTCGTAAGGCCCAATCGCGGGCAAGCCCGCTCCCACAAGGATTGCGCAAAACCTGTGGGAGCGAGCTTGCTCGCGATAGCCGCGACTCGGTCTCAAAGAACAGTTACCAGATGCCTACAACAACAGATTCTCGTGGAGCCTCGCTGATGAAATCCTATGAAGTCAATTTTGACGGTCTAGTGGGGCCGACCCATAACTACGGCGGTTTGTCCTACGGCAACGTCGCGTCCCAGAGCAACAGCCAGCAGTCTTCGAACCCGAAGGAAGCCGCGCTGCAAGGCCTGGCGAAGATGAAATCGCTGATGGAAATGGGCTTTCAACAGGGCGTGCTCGCACCACAGGAACGCCCGGACGTGGCAGCCCTGCGTCGTTTGGGTTTCAGCGGCACCGACGCTCAGGTGATCGAGCAGGCGGCTAAAGATGCAATGCCGTTGCTGGTGGCCAGTTGCTCGGCGTCGAGCATGTGGGTGGCTAACGCCGCCACCGTCAGCCCGAGCGCCGACACCGCGGATGGCCGTGTGCATTTCACCGCGGCCAACCTGAACTGCAAATATCACCGCAGCATCGAACACCCGACTACCAGTCGCGTGCTGGGGGCGATGTTCGCTGATCAGAAGCATTTCGCTCACCACGCCGCCTTGCCGGCCGTGGCGCAGTTCGGGGACGAAGGCGCAGCCAACCACACCCGTTTCTGCCGTGAATACGGCGAAGCGGGCGTCGAGTTCTTCGTGTTCGGTCGCAGCGCGTTCGACACCCGTTACCCGGCACCGCAGAAATACCCGGCCCGTCAGACCCTCGAAGCCTCCCAGGCGGTTGCCCGCCTGCACGGCTTGAGCGATGACGGCGTTGTCTACGCTCAGCAGAACCCTTCGGTGATCGATCAGGGCGTGTTCCACAACGATGTGATCGCGGTGGGTAATGGCGAGGTGCTGTTCTATCACGAGGACGCGTTCCTCGACACCGAGCAGATGCTCGCTGAATTGCAAAGCAAGCTCGCCAAAGTCGGTGGGAAATTTCAGTCGATCTGCGTACCGCGTTCCGCGGTCACCGTGGAAGACGCCGTTCGTTCCTACCTGTTCAATAGCCAACTGCTGTCGCGTCCTGACGGCTCGATGCTGTTGATCGTGCCGGAAGAATGCCGTGGCAACGAGCGTGTCTGGCAGTACCTGCAAGGTTTGACCAGCTCCGGTGGCCTGATCCGCGAAGTGAAAGTGTTCGATTTGAAGCAAAGCATGCAGAACGGCGGCGGCCCGGCTTGCCTGCGACTGCGCGTCGCGCTCAACGAAACCGAACTGGCGGCCGTCAACCCAGGGGTTATCATGACGGCACCGTTGTACGGCACGCTGACCGAATGGGTCGACAAGCACTACCGCGACCGCATGACCGAAAACGATCTCGCGGACCCGCAATTGCTGCTTGAGTGCCGGGCGGCACTGGATGAACTGACGCAAATCCTTAAACTGGGCGCGGTTTATCCATTCCAGATCAATTGAACGTCGAGAGCGTAAAGACCATGAGCGATACCCTGCAGCTGATCCTTGAAGACACCGACGGCACGCAACTGGAAACTTCCTGCACCCGCGTCGCGGTCATGTGGCAAGGCAAAGAGCTGTGGATTCAGCAAGACGGCCGCGGCCAATTGCTGATCGGCGTGGACGTCGAAGAAGGTGACGCTGAATACGCAAACCTGCTGCTGCGCCCATTGGCGACTAATCTGGTAAGTCTGCAACTGGAAATGGAACCGGCTGAAGTCGGTGACGAAGACCATGTGCACGGCCCGGATTGCGCGCACGACCACTAAGGAAACCGCTCTATGCTCGCCCTCGGCAAACTGCTTGAACTGACCCTCGCCGGCCGCGAACCGGCGGAGAAGACTCAACTGACTGTCGAAGGCGTGCGCATGCGCTGGTTGAGCGAAGGTGCGCTGGAAGTCCGGCCACCTGAAGCTCGCGACAAAGGCCTGGATCTGCTGCTATCGGCCGGCATCCATGGCAACGAAACAGCTCCGATCGAGTTGCTTGATCGCCTGTTGCACGACATTGCCCGCGGCGATCTTAAGCCCCGCGCACGTATTCTGTTCCTGTTCGGCAACCCGGAAGCGATTCGCAAAGGCGAGCGTTTCATCGAGCAGGACGTCAATCGGCTGTTCAACGGCCGTCACGAACAAAGCAGTGGCTCCGAAGCCCTGCGCGCGTGTGAACTGGAGCGGCTGGCGGCGAGTTTCTTCAGCCTGCCGGATCGCAACCGTCTGCACTACGACCTGCACACGGCCATTCGCGGTTCGAAAATCGAGCAGTTCGCGCTGTATCCCTGGAAAGAAGGCCGTCAGCATTCACGCCTGGAACTGGCGCGCCTGCGCGCTGCCGGCATGGAAGCGGTGCTGCTGCAAAACAAGCCGTCCATCGTTTTCAGCTCCTACACTTACGACAAACTTGGTGCCGAGTCTTTTACCCTTGAACTGGGCAAGGCGCGGCCGTTCGGGCAGAACGATGGGGTCAACGTCGATCTGCTGGAAACCCGCCTCAAACAGATTATCGAAGGCAACGAACCAGCCCAGACCGAAGAGGCGCTGGACGGTTTGCAGCTGTTTAGCGTGGCGCGAGAAATCATCAAGCACAGCGATAGCTTCCGCTTGAACCTGCCAGTGGACATCGAGAACTTTTCGGAGTTGGAAGTGGGTTACCTGCTGGCCGAAGACATCGCACAGACCCGGTGGATCATTGAGGAGGAGGGTGCCCGGATCATCTTCCCGAACCCCAAGGTCAAGAACGGCCTGCGCGCCGGCATCCTGATTGTGCCGACTACCGACGAAAACCTCGCCTGACCCTGATCTCATGCCAGGCATAGAACCAATGTGGGAGCGAGCTTGCTCGCGATAGCGGGTCAACATTCAACGTTATGTTGGCTGTCAGTCCGCCATCGCGAGCAAGCTCGCTCCCACATTTGATTTGAGTGAAGCCAAAGACCTCACCCCAAACCACAGGTTTTGAGTTTAGACCGCTACCGCACGTGGCTCGCTACGACGCAACGCACGCATCTTGTGCAACGTATCCGCGCACGTCTTCGCCGCTTCCTGGCCTTTATGCACAAAGTGCTCGAAGAAGAACTTCTGATGTTCTTCTCCAGCATGGAAGTGGTGCGGGGTCAAAACCACCGAGAACACCGGCACTTCGGTTTCCAGCTGAACTTGCATCAAACCGCTGATCACCGACTGGGCGACGAATTCGTGGCGATATATGCCGCCGTCGACTACCAGACCCGCCGCGACGATGCCGGCATAACGACCGGACTTGGCCAGCAGCTTGGCGTGCAGCGGAATTTCAAAGGCGCCGCCGACTTCAAAGAAATCGATTTCCGATTCCTGATAACCCTGAGCAATCATTTCGGCCACAAAGCCTTTACGGCTCTGATCGACGATTTCCTTGTGCCAGCAGGCCTGGATGAACGCAACGCGCTCGCCCTGATGGTTTTTGCTTTTGCTATCGATTGCGGTGGGTTGCATGTTCTGACTCCTGTTTATGTAAAAAACAGGGCATATGAATCGAATGGGATTTAAGGGTACGCACGCTCGCACGAATGCCTGCGGACGGCCCTTTGGCGCCAATCCCGTTCTCTCTTCATCCGGACTATGACCGTCGGCCCCGGGATCACACCGGGTCTGCTGACCTTGCCGCCATCACAGCCATTGCCGTGCCTGTCGCCAAGCGCTCGCGGGCTATGCGCATTGCGCGCAATTACCGCCGGTGGGGAGTTGCACCCCGCCCTGAGAACGTTTTGCCGCCAGATTGTTTGGCGACGAAGCGTTTTTAACACATATTTCTCACCTGTGCATTGCTGCTATCTGATGATTGCTATCGACTTTTTCGTCGGTTCAGGAAGTCTTTTCCTACCCAAGGGTTGATTATTCGTCCGCATGACCGCAGTAATTCCTGACTGAAAGGGATTTTCCCTGCTTACCGAGGCCAGATTCATGAGCGTTATTGATCTTCGCAGCGACACCGTCACCCAACCGACCGCAGGGATGCTCGACGCGATGGCCGGCGCGGCCACTGGTGACGACGTTTACGGCGAAGATCCGACGGTCAATCGACTGGAAGCCGAGCTTGCGAATCAGTTGGGTTTTGCTGCAGCGCTGTTTGTTCCGACGGGCACCATGAGCAATCTGCTGGGCTTGATGGCCCACTGCGAACGCGGTGACGAATACATCGTCGGCCAGCAGGCTCACACGTATAAGTACGAAGGGGGTGGTGCAGCGGTGCTGGGTTCGATCCAGCCGCAGCCACTGGAAGTGCAGGCCGACGGCTCGCTGGACCTGGCGCACGTCGCGGCTGCGATCAAACCGGATGACTTCCACTTCGCCCGTACCCATTTGCTGGCGCTGGAAAACACCATGCAAGGCAAGGTTTTGCCGTTGGAGTATCTGGCGCGGGCTCGAAGCTTTACCCGTGAACAGGGGTTGCAGCTGCACCTGGACGGCGCGCGGCTGTACAACGCGGCGGTCAAGCTGGGTGTCGATGCCCGGGAAATTACTCAGCACTTTGATTCCGTATCGGTCTGCCTGTCCAAAGGCCTGGGCGCGCCGATCGGTTCGGTGCTGTGCGGCTCGGTCGAATTGATCGCTAAGGCGCGACGCCTGCGCAAGATGGTCGGCGGCGGCATGCGCCAGGCCGGGATTCTGGCGGCAGCAGGTTTGTACGCGCTGGATAACCATGTTCAGCGTCTGGCTGATGACCACGCCAATGCGCAGTTGCTGGCCGAAGGCTTGCGAGCGGCGGGTTACGAGGTCGAGCCGGTGCAGACCAACATGGTTTACGTGCAGATGGGCGACAAGGCCGAGGCCATCAAGGCGTTTGCCGCTGAACGCGGGATCAAGCTGAGCGCTGCCGGACGTCTGCGCATGGTCACGCACATGGACGTCAGCCGCGCTCAAATCGAGCAGGTCGTCGCGACATTCGTCGAGTTTTCGCGCAACTGATAGCGTTAGCGGTCCAATTGACCGTTTCTATCGTATAAACACGCTGTACCCCGCGCGCAGGGCCTATATAATGCGGCCCTTTGCCGTCGCTTCGTCTGTTGACGTTTCGCACAGGCCTTTGGCCGCAGCCTCCGTGGAAGAACCTAATGAAAAGCGCAGAAATCCGTGAAGCCTTCCTTCGCTTCTTAGAAGAGCAAGGCCACACCCGTGTAGCCTCCAGCTCTTTGATTCCGGGCAACGACCCAACCCTGCTGTTCACTAACGCGGGGATGAACCAGTTCAAGGACTGTTTCCTGGGCCAGGAAAAGCGCGCGTACACCCGCGCGGTCAGCAGCCAGAAATGTGTGCGCGCCGGCGGCAAGCACAACGACCTGGAAAACGTCGGTTATACCGCTCGTCACCACACATTCTTCGAAATGCTGGGTAACTTCAGCTTCGGTGATTACTTCAAGCGCGACGCGATCACCTACGCCTGGAACTTCCTGACGTCCGACAAGTGGCTGAACCTGCCGAAAGAAAAGCTCTGGGTCACCGTCTACGCCAGCGATGACGAGGCGTACGAGATCTGGACCAAGGAAATCGGTGTTCCGGCCGAGCGCATGGTTCGTATCGGCGACAACAAAGGCGCGCCGTACGCGTCTGACAACTTCTGGACCATGGGCGATACCGGCCCGTGCGGTCCTTGCACCGAGATTTTCTACGATCACGGCGCCGACATCTGGGGCGGCCCACCGGGCTCGCCGGAAGAAGACGGCGACCGTTACATCGAAATCTGGAACAACGTGTTCATGCAGTTCAACCGCACCGCCGATGGCGTGTTGCACCCGCTGCCAGCGCCGTCGGTCGATACCGGCATGGGCCTGGAGCGGATCAGTGCCGTGCTGCAACACGTTCACTCGAACTATGAAATCGACCTGTTCCAGAGCCTGCTGAGTGCATCGGCCAAGGCCATCGGTTGCACCAACGACAATCAGGCGTCCCTGAAAGTCGTCGCCGACCACATTCGCTCGTGCGGTTTCCTGATTGCCGACGGCGTGCTGCCGTCCAATGAAGGCCGCGGCTACGTGCTGCGCCGGATCATTCGTCGCGCCTGCCGTCACGGCAACAAGCTGGGCGCCAAGGGCAGCTTCTTCTACCAGATCGTTGCGGCGCTGGTCGCCGAGATGGGCGAAGCCTTCCCTGAGCTGAAATCCCAGCAGGCGCACATTGAACGTGTACTGAAAGCTGAAGAAGAGCAGTTCGCCAAGACCCTGGAGCAGGGCCTGAAAATCCTCGAGCAGGATCTGGCTGAGCTCAAAGGCGACGTGGTGCCGGGCGACGTAGTGTTTAAACTCTACGACACCTACGGTTTTCCGATGGACCTGACCGGCGACATCGCTCGCGAACGCAGCCTGACCATCGACGAAGAAGGCTTCGAGCGCGAAATGGAAGCCCAGCGCGTCCGTGCCCGTTCCGCCAGCTCCTTCGGCATGGACTACAACAGCCTGGTCAAGGTTGATGTGGCCACCGAATTCACCGGCTATGAAGCGACTAAAGGTTCGGCGAAAGTCGTTGGTCTCTATAAAGATGGCCAGTCGGTCGACGTGCTCAGTGAAGGCGAAGAAGGTGTGGTCGTACTGAACCAGACGCCGTTCTACGCTGAATCCGGCGGTCAGATCGGTGACTGCGGCTTTCTTCAGGTCGGTAACGCGCGCTTTGACGTACGCGACACCACTAAAACGGGTGGCGCCTTCTTGCATCACGGCGTGCTGGCCTCGGGTAGCCTGACCATTGGTGCGCCGGTAGAGACTCATGTTGATGCCGAAGTGCGTCACGCGACTTCGCTGAACCACTCGGCGACTCACTTGCTGCACGCAGCATTGCGCCAGGTGCTGGGCGAGCACGTTCAGCAGAAAGGCTCGTTGGTCGACAGTCAGCGCCTGCGCTTTGACTTCAGCCACTTCGAAGCCATTAAACCTGAACAGTTGAAGGCGCTGGAAGACATCGTCAACACCGAGATTCGCAAGAACTCCGAAGTTGAAACCGAAGAAACCGATATCGAAACCGCCAAGCAGAAGGGCGCCATGGCGCTGTTCGGCGAGAAGTACGGCGACAATGTGCGCGTACTGAGCATGGGCGGTGATTTCTCCGTCGAGCTGTGCGGTGGTATCCACGCCAACCGGACTGGCGACATCGGACTGCTGAAGATTATCAGCGAAGGCGGTGTGGCTTCCGGCGTGCGTCGTATCGAAGCGGTCACTGGCGCCGCGGCGCTGGCATACTTGAACGCTGCTGAAGAACAACTCAAGGAAGCGGCCAACCTGGTCAAGGGTAGCCGCGACAACCTGATCGACAAGCTGTCGGCTGTGCTGGAGCGCAACCGTCTGCTGGAGAAGCAACTCGAGCAGTTGCAGGCCAAGGCTGCCAGCGCGGCGGGCGACGATCTGTCGGCTTCTGCCCTGGATGTCAAAGGCGTGAAAGTGTTGGCCGTGCGTCTGGACGGTCAGGACGGCAAGGCGCTGCTGGCGTTGGTCGATCAACTGAAAAACAAACTCGGCCGCGCAGTGATCCTGCTCGGCAGTGTCCATGAGGAAAAGGTCGTTCTGGTTGCAGGCGTAACCAAAGACCTGACTGGCCAACTCAAAGCCGGTGATTTGATGAAGCAAGCCGCTGCGGCAGTGGGCGGGAAGGGCGGTGGTCGTCCAGACATGGCGCAAGGCGGTGGTACTGACGCTGGCGCACTGGATGCGGCATTGGCCCTGACTGTTCCATTTGTAGAACAGGGTTTATAAGGCAGTGTGTCCGGCCCGCAGTCTAGTGGCGGGCCGGAACGCTGTTTGAGTGATTATTTGGGCGCCCTTCATGGGCAGAGGCGGCTTTGAAATGGCTTTGATCGTACAGAAATTTGGAGGCACCTCGGTCGGCACTGTCGAGAGAATCGAGCAGGTCGCCGACAAGGTTAAGAAATTCCGCGAGGCCGGCGATGACCTGGTGGTTGTGCTGTCTGCAATGAGCGGCGAAACCAACCGTCTGATCGATCTGGCCAAGCAAATCAGTGGCGACGGCCAACCGGTTCCTCGTGAGCTGGACGTGATCGTCTCCACCGGTGAGCAGGTGACGATTGCGCTGTTGGCCATGGCGCTGATCAAGCGCGGCGTGCCAGCGGTGTCCTACACCGGCAATCAGGTGCGGATTCTGACGGACAGCGCTCACAATAAAGCGCGTATCTTGCAGATTGATGACCAGAAGATTCGTGGCGATCTGAAGGCTGGTCGTGTGGTTGTTGTCGCCGGTTTCCAGGGCGTCGACGAGCACGGCAACATCACCACCCTCGGTCGTGGCGGTTCCGACACCACCGGCGTGGCGCTGGCGGCAGCCTTGAAGGCTGACGAATGCCAGATCTACACCGACGTCGACGGCGTCTACACCACCGACCCGCGTGTGGTGTCCGTGGCTCAGCGCCTGGACAAGATTACCTTCGAAGAGATGCTGGAAATGGCCAGCCTCGGTTCCAAGGTGTTGCAGATCCGTGCGGTGGAATTCGCCGGCAAGTACAACGTTCCGCTGCGCGTACTGCACAGCTTCAAGGAGGGTCCGGGACCTCATTACTATTGATGAAGAGGAAACCATGGAACAGCCGATCATTTCCGGCATCGCTTTCAATCGCGATGAAGCCAAGCTGACCATCCGTGGCGTGCCAGACACCCCGGGTGTGGCGTTCAAGATTCTTGGGCCGATCAGCGGCGCGAACATCGAAGTCGACATGATCGTGCAGAACGTTGCGCACGATAACACCACCGACTTCACCTTCACCGTGCATCGCAATGACTTCCAGGCAGCGCAAACCGTGCTGGAAAACACCGCTCGCGAGATCGGTGCCCGTGAAGTCGTTGGCGATATCAAGATTGCCAAGGTGTCGATCGTCGGTGTCGGCATGCGCTCCCACGCAGGCGTGGCCAGCCGCATGTTCGAATCCCTGGCCAAGGAAAGCATCAACATCCAGATGATCTCGACCTCGGAAATCAAAGTCTCCGTAGTGATCGAAGAGAAGTACCTGGAACTGGCTGTGCGCGCTCTGCACACAGCTTTCGAACTGGACGCGCCGGCCCGTCAGGGCGAGTGATGCGTTTGCCAAAGGGCGCGGTCTGACCGCGCCCTTTGTTTTTTTGAATGGTGCGACTCGAGGCTGTTCTTTTGCTCGCGCTAGTCAATACTCAGGCATGTAGGGCTGCGATCGTTCAGGTTGTAGGTCGAGTGCCTTTTTTTTGCAGACTGTTGTCCCTGAAATGAAATGCGTGAGGAGAAAGGTATGCTGATTCTGACTCGTCGGTGTGCAGAAAGCCTGATTATTGGTGATGGCGAAATCACCGTGACCGTGCTCGGCGTCAAAGGAAATCAAGTGCGTATCGGTGTCAACGCCCCGAAAGAGGTTGCGGTCCACCGTGAGGAAATTTACCTGCGTATAAAGAAAGAGAAGGACGAAGAACCAAGCCATTAATTTTTATCGTTTTTTATGTTTGCAAACGGGGAAGAAGCTGGTTAATATACGCCCCGTGTTGCGGAGAGCTGGCCGAGTGGCCGAAGGCGCTCCCCTGCTAAGGGAGTACACCTCAAAAGGGTGTCGGGGGTTCGAATCCCCCGTTCTCCGCCATTATTTGCGTAGTACGTTGTAATCTAGCTTCTTCGGTAAGTGTTTGAAATTACTAGAAAAAGTGCTTTACATAGAGATTAAACGGCCTATAATGCGCGGCAACAAATGCACTCGTAGCTCAGCTGGATAGAGTACTCGGCTACGAACCGAGCGGTCACAGGTTCGAATCCTGTCGAGTGCACCATTTAAGGGTTGTTTGCAGTAATGTGAATGACTTGGCTTCAACCAGTTGTGATCTGGTATAAAAACACAAATGCACTCGTAGCTCAGCTGGATAGAGTACTCGGCTACGAACCGAGCGGTCACAGGTTCGAATCCTGTCGAGTGCACCAAACAACAAAAAGCCCGCGTTTAACGCGGGCTTTTTGCCGTCTGGGATTTGGCTTTTCCTTTGGTGCATCCTCTCTCATCGAACTCGACGTGTGCGCTACGACCTCGCTGGGTGTCGTAACGGTAGCTCGTGGTCGAATTGCGAATACTGATCTTGTCTGGCTTGCCAAGGGCACTCTCGACGTCCTGCTGACTCATGCCGGCGACAACCCGCTGATTGATGATGGCTTCGCGGCGCTCTCTGGCGCTGATGAGGTTTCCACATTTGTCCTCGGTCTTGCCTACGACAGTCGGATCTCTCCTTTTGATTTTCATACCTGATGTTTCGCGATTCTCGGATTCCGGCATGAGAGCGGTCGTGCTGCCCGGTGTGAAGGTGCGGACATCCTGCAGCGTAAGGCTGTCTCCGGCCGTACAGCTCAACGTCGTGAAGGTAATGCGCCCGTTGGCCGCCTCGCAGCGGTGAACGGTCGTGGCAAGCGCCCAGGGCGACGGGCAGAGCAGGGTGATCAACAAAAAACAAGGTGCATTTGATGGCATTAAACGTCCTCCATGACGGTCCATCTGAAGGGTAGTCGTTACATTTTTCGGCTGTGGTGTGTTTTCTTTTCAGGATGAGTCGTCGCAGTTTGATGGATCAGGCAGCGCTCAGGTTTGTCTTGCAAGCGCTTGTTTCAGCCGCGATTTTTTAACGTTTTAAACCGTCGGGCGGTGTATCATTGCGCCCGTCAGCCCCGCCGGGGCTTGTGGAATACCTCCATGGACTTACCCAGTAGTTACTCAGTACCCCGTTTTTCCAATCATGAATTGACTGATTGATCCTTCCGGCGTGCCCCGCTGCTGGGAGTGGAGTTCGCCTATGTCTGAAGTTGAAGTAAAGAAAACGCAGGAAAGCTTGCAGGACCGCCTCGCTCAAGTTGTTGAGCTGCTGCAGCGTCAGCGGGTGGTCGAAGACCTGACTCACCGCCAGGAAGGTCCGCATCACGACCGGGTCGAGAACCTGGTTCACCGGCAAAACCTCGTCGAGTTGCAACGCAAGCTCGATGATTTGCACTCCGCCGACGTCGCCTACATCCTTGAAGCCTTGCCGCTGGACGATCGTCTGACGCTCTGGCAATTGGTCAAGGCTGATCGCGACGGCGACATTCTGCTCGAGGTGTCCGATTCGGTTCGTGAAACGCTGATCGCCGACATGGACGATCACGAGCTCCTGGCTGCCGCCAAGGACATGGATGCCGACGAACTTGCTGACCTGGCCTCCGAGCTGCCGCGAGACGTCGTCCACGAGCTGATGGAAACCCTCGACGGTCAACAGCGGGAGCGCGTCCGCTCTGCGTTGTCCTACGACGAGGAACAGGTCGGTGCGCTGATGGATTTCGAGATGGTGACGATCCGTGAGGACGTCAGTCTCGAAGTGGTATTGCGTTACCTGCGCCGCCTCAAAGAGCTGCCTGGCCACACGGACAAACTGTTCGTGGTCGATTACGACGGTGTGCTCAAGGGCGTGCTGCCGATCAAGCGTTTGCTGGTCAACGATCCGGAAAAACAGGTTTCCGACGTCATGGCCAGCGACCCGGTGAGTTTTCATCCGGACGAAGACGCCTATGACGCTGCTCAGGCGTTCGAACGTTACGACTTGATCTCGGCGCCCGTGGTCGACAAGAACGGCAAGCTGATCGGCCGTCTGACCATCGATGAAATGGTCGACTTGATCCGTGAAGAGAGCGAAAACGAAGTTCTCAACATGGCGGGTCTGCGCGAAGAAGAAGATATTTTTGCGTCAGTCTGGAAATCCCTGCGTAACCGTTGGGCCTGGCTGGCAATTAATCTGATCACCGCGTTCATCGCATCTCGGGTGATCGGTCTTTTCGAGGGCTCCATCGAGAAATTGGTGGCGTTGGCGGCACTGATGCCGATCGTGGCGGGTATCGGTGGCAACTCGGGTAACCAGACGATCACCATGATCGTTCGGGCCATGGCGCTGGACCAGGTCAGCACCGGCAATACTTCGCGCCTGATGCGCAAGGAGTTGGCGGTAGGTCTGATCAATGGCCTGGTCTGGGGTGGTGTGATCGGTGTCGTCGCCTATCTGCTGTATGGCAGTTGGTCTCTGGGGGTGGTGATGACCGCTGCCATGACGCTCAACTTGTTGCTGGCGGCATTGGCGGGGGTGTTGATTCCCATGACCCTGGCGCGGCTTGGGCGCGATCCTGCGATGGGCGCCAGTGTGATGATCACCGCCATGACGGACAGCGGCGGGTTCTTCATCTTCCTCGGGTTGGCGACGATCTTCCTGCTCTGATTTTGCCTGTTGTTAAAAGCCCGCCAATCGGCGGGTTTTTTATGCCCGAATTTCAGGCAAAAAAAAGCCAGCGATTAAGCTGGCTTGAACTTTCGGATGAAATCAGGAAGCGTCTGCGGCCATTTCGGCATCATGCGCAATCAGCGAAACAAGTGCGTTCTGCTGACGGTGGGAGAGTTGGCGGAAGCGTTGCAGCAGTTCACGTTCGTGCAATGACAGCTCCGGGCTGTCCAGGCGCATGCTCAATTCTTCGCCCAACGCGCCTTCCTGAATAAGGCTTTGCTCAAGGCGCGCGATGATTTCGGAGTTCATGCTGCGATGATGATTGCGAGCCACCTCGGCAATGCGTTCACGCATTCCGTCTGGCAGACGTACGACGAACTTGTCAGCCGTACGGCTGGAATAAATTGCCTGTTTCAATGGGCGCATATATTTAACCGGTTAGTTCAGGGGAGCGGTTCTCGGGATTGGCCGCAGGATGTCTGATAGGACAAGCGGTCTGGCCAAATGTTCAACCTGAATTGATAAAGGCTCGCATCATGCCTCAAAGTAGCCAGTTCGTTGGCGTCAATTCTGTGACAAATATTGAACTGGATAAAGGCGTTATGCCAGCACCAATTATCAGAAATGCGGACTGGTTTGAAAAGTTTGCCCTGGTCCGTATTACTGACCGCCTCCTCTTGCCGACAGGTGATGTCCTGGGACGCCTGAAGGCGCATGCTGTGCAGATTCGATCAGTGTTCCTTACTTGTACAGGATAGTGGCAATTGGCCGATTTACTAGGGGAAGACGTGCAGTGCGAGGTGATTTCAAGATGGATGGCAGGCTGATTTACTTGATGGGGCCTTCTGGGTCCGGCAAGGACAGCCTCATCGAAGCCGCTCGAGAGCCGTTGCAGACGCTCAATTGTGAAGTGGTGCGTCGGGTCATCACGCGTTCGGCCGAATCAGTGGGCGAAAATGCGATTGGTGTTTCCCGGGAAGAGTTCGAGCAACACAGAGTCGAGGGCGATTTCGCGCTGTGCTGGAACGCCAATGGCCTGGATTACGGTATTCCGATCGAAATAGATCAATGGCTCAATGACGGTCGGCATGTCTTGGTCAACGGTTCTCGCGGCCATCTGGCTCAGGCGCTGCACCAGTATCCAACGCTGTTGCCGGTTCTTTTGACGGTCAAGGATGAGGTCCTGCGAGAGCGCCTGCTGCGCCGTGGTCGCGAGAGTTTTGCGGAGATTGAAGCAAGGCTGCATCGCAATGGGTTATTCACGACAGAGGGTTCAAACGGAGATACGTGGATCCATCGACTCGACAATTCAGGTGAACTGACCACCACTGTTGCCAATCTGCTGGACCTGTTGAGGATTAACGCAGTACCGGATCGAACTTGATCTTGCGCCCGGCAATCAGCGCCAGCACAAACAGCGCACCGAACACGCCGCTGGCGATCAAAGGCAGGGTGAGGACCGTATCCTGGAACACTGACAGATGAAGAATGCCGCTCAGTAAGGCGAGGATGAAAAACCCTGCGGCTGATTTGGACATGCGGTGCTCCTGATGGGGTGATTCAAAATACCAAACGTTCTGAAGACTGAGCCGGCAGCAGAATGCCTTCCTGGCTCACCTCTTGGCTGACAAAGCTGCGCTGGTCGCTCATAACCGCCAGTTGAGGCGCTCTTTGCACCTGAAGGTAATGAGGCATTCGTTGAGCAACCGGCTCAACACCGCTCTCGGGGACAAAATGAAAGCCCAACAGAATCGCCAGAGCGATCGCGTTCGAGAGTAAAAGGGTGCTGTTCATGAGGCTTGCCTCCGATGTTCTTCGAGAACAGCTAAAGCAGCCCGCATGCCAAGAGTCTAACGGTAATTAAATCCTTTAAAAACAATGAATTAAGATATTTCCCAGAAGTGCCTGCATTGCATTTTGCAATGATGGCTTTTTGCGGTGATGCAATTTGCACGGTAAACAAAGCCACGCTCCTGCGAGGCGTCTGCCTACACTTAAAAAGCCCAACGGACGACATGACAAAAGCAGGCCTGCCCGTTAACATGCACGCCGTCCATTGCACCGCGTTTCTTCGTGGTCGATCTGTGTCTCAGTAGCTCAATTGGATAGAGCATCCCCCTCCTAAGGGGAAGGTTGGCAGTTCGAACCTGCCCTGGGACACCATTAATTCGTACCTCTTCGGTCACCTTCTGACAGGGCATGTTCTCCTCGTCAGCAGGTAGCGCCAAGAGGCAAAAAAAGCCCCGCCGGGCAATTCTCCGGCGGGGCTTTTTTTATTCTGTTGTCGCGGCTAGTCGAGATTGTCCCCTTCGACTTTGCCAATTGAAATACTCGCCTCGGTCATACGCCTTCGTCCATTTGCCTGATAGCTACGTTCGACACCTTCGAAATCAGATCTTATTTAGCGCGTACTGAGCGGTATGACTTCTCAAGGGAACGCCACTACTGGCCGATAACCCGAACAGTCATGGTCTTCTTCTTAAATTGCCTGGAAATCTTCGATGCTGTCGTATCACCAAAAGCGTTTTTTGATCGTCGATGATTTCTCGGATTTCCGCAGTTCCGTCAGGTCCATGCTGCGCGAGCTGGGCGTCAAGGATGTCGACACCGCCGATTCCGGTGAGCAGGCGCTGCGGATGTGTTCGCAGAAAGCCTACGATTTCATCCTGCAGGACTTTCACCTGGGCGATGGCAAGAAGAACGGTCAGCAGGTGCTTGAAGACCTGATGATCGAGAAGCTGATCAGCCATGAGGCCGTGTTCGTCATGGTCACCGCCGAGACCAGTCAGGCGATGGTGCTCAGTGCGTTGGAACACGAACCCGATGCGTACCTGACCAAACCGTTCAACCGTTCCGGCCTGGCTCAACGCCTGGAGCGGCTGGAGCAACGCAAGACCTTGCTCAAGCCGATTCTGCAGGCCCTTGACCGGGGCAAACCGGTTGAAGTGCTCAATGCCTGCATCGCCTTGTGCAAACAAGACATCCGCTACTCGCCGTTGTGCCTGCGCTACCGCGCCGATGCCTTGCGCGACCTGAATCAGAACGAGGCGCTGGAGCGTCTCTATGACAGCATCATTGCTGATCGACCGTTGCCGTGGGCGTTCGCCGGGTTGGGCAAGTTGCTGTTCAAACGTGGCCAGGTCGGTCAGGCCAAGGGCGTCTATGAAAAAGCCCTGAAAGTGTTCCCTATGATGCCGGCGCTCTACGACGGCATGGCTGATGTGCTGGTCGCCGAAGGCGACACCAAGGCGGCCCAGAATGTGCTGGAAGAGGCGATCCGCTTGTCGCCGCTGGCGGTGCGCCGGCAAGCGCAGCTGGGCAAGTTGGCGATGGCCAACGAAGATTTCGACACCGCCTCCAAAGCCTATCGCCAGGCCGTGGCACAGGGCGCGCAGTCACGTTTCAAGGATGCGGAGAGCAACCTTGGCCTGGCCCATGCCTTGATCAGTAAAGGCAGCGAAAAAGGTCTGGATACCCGGACTCGACTGGAAATCAACACGACGCTGAGTGCGGTGGCCAAGGAAAACCCTTCCGACCCGGGTCTGCAGATTCGTGCGCGATTGATGAAAGCCACCAGCCTGCTGCTCAACGATGCCGAAACTGCCGAGAAGCTCACCGAGCAGGCGATGATGCGCCTCGATGGCATGGAACAGTTCATGAGCGCCGAAGCGGCGCTGCTGGTGGCCAAGCAACTGCAGATGCTCGGGCAGGCCAGCGCCGGTGCCTCGATGTTGAAAAACTGCGCGGAAATCTACGGCGACGACCCGACGGTGATGAAGGGCATCGCCAAGTTGACCGACGATCCGACCATTCTCAACTCCGGCAACGCCGCTGCGGACCTCAACCGTCAGGGCGTGCGGGTGTACAAGACCGGCAACCTGGTGGAGGCGCGGCAGGTGTTCCGCAAAGCCCTGGCGCTGCAACCCAAGAACATCAGTATCGCGCTGAACATGGCGCAGTCGCTACTGCACGGCACCGACACCAATGTCCCTTCGGCGGAGCTGGAGGAATGTCGGACGTGCCTGAAAATGGTCGGCCTGATGCCCGACACCGATGCGCGTTTTCCCCGTTATCAGAAGTTGCGAAGCAAGGCGTTTGGCGAATGAACAACAGCAAACAGGCACTCGATTTTTCCACGGTGATTGCCTCCACCGTGCACGACATGAAGAACTCCCTGGCGATGCTGATGCAGGCCCACAGCCAATGGTTGGCGCGCTTGCCGGATCCGCAGCAGCACACCCCGGAGCAGGGTGTGATCGAATTCGAGTTCGCGCACCTCAATGGCATGCTGGTGCAGTTGCTGGGGCTGTACAAACTCGGGGTCAACCAGATGCCGCTGCAACCGGCCTACCATGAACTGGATGACTTCATCGAAGCGCAATTGGCCTGCCACCAGGACGTGTTTGCCAGTCGCGGCATCATGGCGACCTATGAAGTGGATCCGTTGAGCCCTCTGGGTTTCTTCGACCGGGAGCTGATTGCTTCGGTGCTGGGCAACAGCATCAACAACGCCATTCGTTACGCCCGTCACGCGGTATTGATCGGCGTCAGCGATGAAGCGGGGCAACTGGTGCTGACCGTCAACGACGATGGCGAGGGTTATCCACCCGAGATGATCGCGCGTCAGGCCGATTACGTGCAGGGCATCAACCACAGCAGCGGAAGCACTGGCCTGGGCCTGTACTTTGCCGGGCGGATTGCCGCTCTTCATCAGCGCAATGGCGTGGGCGGTCGCACCGAAATCAGCAATGGCGGCCCGCTGGGTGGCGGCGTGTTCAGCCTCTATCTGCCCTGACGGGCACCTCCCCCGTAGAAGCTGGCGAAGCCTGCGATCTTTTGATCTTGCCTTTAAACAGCAACGTCAAAAGATCGCAGGCTGCGCCAACTCCTACCAGATTGTGGTGGCCGTAAATCAAAGGTGTTCAGCCAATGATTTTCTTTTTGTGTGCTGCTTGATATTCCGAACAGGCGGAGCCTATTTTGTACGGGTCGCCGTTCGCGGCTCGCACAACAACAAAGGATTGCGTCATGACAACCGATGGCCATCGCTCACTCGCACAGCGATTGACGGGCATTGATGAGATTGAATGTGTCACGCCGGATTTGAATGGCGTACCCCGTGGCAAGGTAATGACCGCCGAAGGCTTTCTCGAGGGGCGGCGTTTGCAGATGGCGCGGGGGGTGCTGCTGCAATGCATCATGGGCGGATATCCGCCAGCGCGCTTTTACGGCAGCGATGATGGCGACCTGGCGCTGGTGCCCGACCCTACACAGATCCATCGCTTGCCGTGGAGCCAGCAGCCGCGAGCCTTGGCCATTTGCGATGCGGACGAGTTGACAGGCGAAAGCTCGTCTCTGTCGACCCGCGGCCAACTCAAAGCCGTGATCGCGCGTTACGCGGCCCTCGGCCTGGCGCCGGTGGTGGCGACCGAGCTGGAGTTTTTTGTCTTCGCGCCCAATACCGACCCGACTCAACCGTTCCAGCCGCCGCTGGGCCTGGACGGTCGTCGCGAGGACGGTCATTCGGCGTTCAGTGTCAGTTCCAATAATGGTTTGCGGCCGTTCTTCAGTGAAGTCTACGTCTGCATGGCGGCCCTGGGCTTGCCGCGCGATACCTTCATGCACGAGATGGGCGTCAGCCAGTTCGAGATCAACCTGCTGCACGGCGATCCGCTGCTGCTGGCCGACCAGACACTCCTGTTCAAACATCTGCTTAAAGAAGTCGCGCTCAAGCATGGCCTGACCGTGGTTTGCATGGCCAAGCCGCTGGCGCACACGCCGGGCAGTTCGATGCATATTCACCAGAGCATCATCGAGATCGGCAGCGGGCGTAACGTGTTCAGCGACAAGGCTGGTGAGCCGACCGCGACCTTCCGTCATTTCATCGCGGGTCAGCAGGCCGTCATGGCGGATTTCACTGCGTTGTTCGCACCGAACGTGAACTCGTATCAGCGCTTGTGCCATCCCTTCGCATCACCGAATAATGCCTGCTGGTCCCACGACAACCGTGCGGCCGGATTGCGTATTCCAGCCAGTTCGCCCGCCGCTCGTCGGGTCGAGAACCGCTTGCCGGGGGCTGATGCAAATCCTTACCTGGCGATCGCCGCCAGCCTTGCCGCAGGGTTGTATGGCATTGAACACAAACTGGAGCCGAGCGAGCCGATCCAGGGTGAATTCGAAGTGCCGGACAATCTTTCGTTGCCGTGTACCTTGCATGCTGCTCTTGAGCGTCTGAAACGTAGCCAATTGGCGAAGGAACTGTTTGGCAAGGAGTTCATCGAAGGCTACATCGCCTCGAAGACCATGGAGTTGACCAGCTTCTTTGATGAAATTACTCCCTGGGAGCGGCGTGTTTTAGCGGCCCAGGCCTGACGATCCATCGTCTTCGGGCTATCTTTTCGGGTAGCCCGATTCTCACTGCAAGGAGCCGCTCGGAACGCCGATGCGCCAAATCTGGAAACCCTTTCGAGCGCTTTATTTTGCCTCGCTGATGATGTTGATCGGCTCTGGCCTGTTGAGTACTTACCTGGCCTTGCGCCTGGCCGCCGACCGCGTCGACAGCCTGTGGGTCGGTGCGTTGATGGCGGCCAACTATTTCGGCCTGGTGTTGGGTGGCAAGATCGGTCATCGGCTGATTGCCCGGGTCGGGCATATTCGCGCCTATTCGGCCTGCGCCGGGATTGTCGGCGCGGCGGTGCTGGGCCATGGCCTGGTGGACTGGTTGCCTGCCTGGATCTTCCTGCGGGTCATCGTCGGCCTCGGCATGATGTGCCAATACATGGTCATCGAAAGCTGGCTCAATGAGCAGGCCGAAGCCTCGCAGCGCGGAACGGTGTTCAGCGGCTACATGATCGCCTCGTACCTGGGGTTGGTGCTGGGTCAGTTGATTCTGGTCATGCACCCGAGCCTGGGCCTTGAACTGCTGATGCTGGTCGCCTTGTGCTTCGCGCTGTGCCTGGTGCCGGTGGCCCTGACTCGCCGGATTCACCCGGCACCGTTGCACCCGGCACCGATGGAGCCGCGGTTCTTTATCAAGCGCGTGCCGCAATCCTTGAGCACGGTGCTGGGGGCGGGACTGATCATCGGTTCGTTCTACGGTCTGGCACCGCTGTATGCCTCACAGCAGGGGTTGTCCACGGAGCAGGTCGGTCTGTTCATGGGTAGCTGCATTTTTGCGGGCTTGCTGGTGCAATGGCCGTTGGGCTGGCTGTCCGACCGTTATGACCGGGCGCTGTTGATCCGCTGTTTTGCGCTGGTCCTGGCGCTTACCGCGTTGCCGCTGGCAATCATGCAGCAGGTGCCGCTGGAGATTTTGTTTATCACCGGGTTCTGCTGTTCGCTGGTGATGTTCTGCCTGTATCCGCTGGCGGTGGCATTCTCCAACGACCACGTCGAGGGTGATCGCCGGGTGTCCCTGACAGCGATGCTGCTGGTGACCTACGGTGTCGGCGCCAGTATCGGGCCGCTGGTGGCCGGGGTGCTGATGAAGCTGTTCGGCAGCCACATGCTCTATGCCTTCTTCAGCTTCTTCGCGTTGGTGCTGGTGTGGCGGATTCGCCCGAAAGCGGTGACCAACCTGCATCAGGTCGACGATGCGCCGCTGCATCACGTCGCCATGCCGGACAGTATGTCGAGTTCGCCGTTGGTGGCTTGCCTTGACCCGCGGGTCGATGAGCAGGTGGTGCAAGACCAGATGCAGAATCCGATCAACCCTGATCCGGACCCGGACCCGGAACCCGAATCAGAGCCCGAAACCGATCCACCGCCCGAAGACCCCGATGCACCTCGCGAGCAAAGTTTTACTGAGGCCAGGCCTTAAATTCCACGCATAAAAAAACGGGCAGTCACCGCAAGGGACTGCCCGTTTTCTATTGAAGCGTCGTATTACATGTCATCTTTGTCGAAGCGCCGCGCTTCGCGCTGAAGCTGATAGACGAACCGCTCGACCTGCCGCTGCACCAGCCCGCTCATGTTGTGAAAGCGTACGCCGGCGAAGGTGGTGGAGATCCTTTCTTCGAAGTGCAGGTAACGCAGCTCGACGGGTGCCGTCATGTTGCCAAAGGGCAGGGCGGCGATGAAGCGGTCATAGACCTGGCCCAGTTGCAGGCTGCCCGTGATGTCGCCTTCGAAGCGCAACTTGCAGCCGGTGGCGGAGATGTCCAATAGCTTGCCGCTGATCGGCGACTTGAGTTTTTCACCGCCCAGATCGACGTTGACCAGTTGTGCCAGCTTCAATGCGGCACGGAATGCATTGCGACGCTGGTGGTAAACCACCTCGGCCGGCAGGGCGCCTCGGTAGCAGCGACCGCCACCGGATTCGTCGATGGTCAACGGGCCGTTGCTTTCCCAGGCAATACGCACGCCGTCGTGAAAGCCTTCGACCTTGAACGGTTCGCCGGCGAGCAGGAAGCGTTCACCATCGCGGGGAATCATTTCGTCCAGGGCGATCATGTTGCTGTCACGGTCAATGTCCACCAGATAACTCTGGAAGCGCTGGCTGCGCTCATGGAACGTGATGATCAGCGGATCATGGCTGTCTTGCAGCTGGCGCAGGTTGCTGGAGATCTCAAGGGGCGTGGTGAGCACCTTGGGTGGCTGCGGAGCATCTTCCGCGCTTAAGGCATTGAACACGGTTCATCAATCTCCAGACAAATATGACTACGGCTGGCCAGCATATTGCCAGCATGTTGCGCGTCTTGATAGTGCGCGCTTTTCAGCAGGCTCAAGCCTGACTGAGCGGGCGTGGCTTCGCAAGCATGGAGGTTGATCCGCGCGCATCATAGAGCGTTGGCGGCTCGCCGCCGTTGAGGATTTTCAGCTGATTGGCCGTCGCGGCCTGTTGCACCAGGATCGACTGGCCATTCTTGACGTTGGCCGCCTGGCACTGAGCCAGAAGATCGGTCAATACATCGCTCTGTTCCAACAGCTGATCGCCAATGCTCGAATGGCTGGCAAGTTGCTCCAGGCCGTTGCGATTGGTCGGCAGGTTGAGGCTGGCGAGGATTTCACTGCGCTTGCGGCCATGCTGATCGAGCAAAATGATCAATGCCTGTTTCTGCGCCAGAATCTCTTCGAGCAGTGGCATGTCGCGACCGTGCAAGGCGAGGGACTCGGTTTGCAGTAACTCCAGCAAGTGCTGTGCTGGAGCGAAATCGTCGGTGATCAGTTGCAGTAAATTAGTGTCGTGCATGGCTGGCCTTGGGTTTTAAGCGTCCAAAAGCCTGGCGCAGGCCTTGGCCTAGCGCTGGGCTTCGAAGTTGAGCAGTTTGCTGGCTACACGGTTGCTGTCGACTTTGTAGCTGCCATCGGCAATCGCTGCTTTCAACTCGGCCACGCGGGCGTTGTCGACGGCAGGCTGATCGCGCAGCTTGTCAGTGACCTTCTGCAACTGTTGAGCCTCATTGCTGAGATGTACCGATTCCCCGCTTTTGACGGTACTGGCCTGTTCGGCCGGGGTATTCAGCGGCGCGGATTTGCCGGTTTCGGCGGTTTCCTTCGCGGTGCTGGTACGTGTGCTACCGGTAAGTGACGAGGAACTGTTCAAACGGCTGAAATCGATGACCATGATAAAAAAACCTCTGGGTATTTGGACGCTTGCCATGTTTTCGGCCATACCCGGAAAAACTTTAGGTCCATTTATCAATGAGCTTGCGCGCGTCAGCGCTTGCCCTGCATAGGGCACAGTCTAGGGAACAGTCGAGCGGCGCGCCAGTGTTCTACATGGCCACTTCCACCTGGCCGGGCGCGGTGACTTGCGCCTTGATGACCCGCTGGGAGTTGAGGTTTTTCACCCGAATCTGTTCGCGCAAGCCGCCGTTGGACAGCGCTTCACCCGGCATGCGCACGCTGAGCGTCCCACTGCGGGCGGTAATCACCACCTGGTCGCCCTTGCTGATGACTTCTGCCTGTTCCATGTGCACCAGGGTCATGACCTGGTCGGCGACCATTGGTCGGGTAAGTTTCTGCCCGATCGCCTGGTCGACGGAAGTCAGGTAACCCTGGCTGATCAGACTGATGTCACGCTCGCGCAGGGTCACATCCTGGGGCTCGACGATACCGGCGCGTCGCAGCGGGCGGGTGGTGGTCACAATTTCGCGAAACAGGCGCACTTGAGCGGGTACGAAGACCGTCCAGGGCGACGCGCCCTCGCAGCGCACCTTGACCGTAACCCGACCCAGCGGCGTGGCCGGGCTCTCCAGGGACGCTGTCAATTCCTTGTCGCACATGGGCATGCGCAGCCGCGGATCAAGCTGCTTGACCTCGATCTCGTAGCGGCCTTCTGTTTGACTGGTGGCCAGATAGTCTTCTACGGTGAATTCAAGAAAGCCCTGAGTGACGCCGATAAGCATGTCAGGCAAGGTAACCGCGTCAGCAAGGGCAGGGCAGCCAGCGTTGAACAGGCAGACGGCCGACACCGCGCAAAGCAATTTGCGGGCGTTTGATGTCAGGCGTCGGAAAAATGTCGGTTCTGTGTTCATAAGAGTTAAAAAGCAAGCGCCGTGCCGTTTAGTGATGAATGCGCGTCGTAACACACTTAAGCGTTGGTGTAGGAGTCTGTGCATGGCTGGTGTAATGGATGCGGTAAACCAGCGCACGCAACTGGTAGGGCAGAATCGCCTTGAGCTGTTGTTGTTCCGTCTCGACGGCCAGCAGCTCTATGGGATCAACGTGTTCAAGGTTCGGGAGGTGCTGCAATGCCCCAAACTGACGCTGATGCCAAAATCCAGTCCTGTCGTGTGCGGTGTGGCAAATATTCGGGGGGCGACCATTCCGATTCTTGATCTGGCCATGGCGACCGGTTCCGGTGCGCTGAAAGATCAAAGCAATCCCTTCGTGATCATCACGGAGTACAACACCAAGACCCAGGGTTTCCTGGTGCGATCGGTGGAACGCATCGTCAACATGAACTGGGAGGAGATTCATCCGCCACCCAAGGGCACGGGACGCGATCATTACCTGACGGCTGTGACTCGGGTCGACAATCAGTTAGTCGAAATCATCGACGTCGAGAAAGTGCTGGCGGAAGTGGCGCCGACACCGGAAGCGATTTCCGTTGGCGTGGTGGATGTCGAAACCCAGCACAAGGCGCTCTCTTTGCGAGTACTGACGGTCGATGACTCGTCGGTGGCGCGCAAGCAGGTGACCCGTTGCCTGCAGACGGTCGGTGTCGAAGTGGTGGCGTTGAACGACGGTCGGCAAGCGCTGGATTACCTGCGCAAGCTGGTCGACGAGGGCAAGAAGCCGGAAGAAGAGTTCCTGATGATGATTTCCGACATCGAGATGCCGGAGATGGACGGGTACACCCTCACGGCCGAGATCCGCAGCGACCCTCGCATGCAAAAGCTTCACATCATCCTGCATACTTCGTTGTCAGGTGTATTCAATCAGGCGATGGTAAAGAAGGTCGGTGCCGATGACTTCCTTGCCAAATTCCGTCCTGATGACCTGGCATCCCGGGTAGTCAACCGGATCAAAGCAGCAGACATCAGCTAGGGGCCTTTTGCCCCTAACGGTTAATACGATTTAAGAGGCGGCATCTTTGTCTACGGGTAATTTGGATTTCGAACAGTTCCGGGTCTTCCTGGAAAAAGCCTGTGGCATTTTGCTCGGTGAAAACAAGCAGTACCTGGTCTCGAGCCGTCTCAACAAACTGATGGAACAGCAAGGCATCAAGTCCCTGGGTGAGCTGGTCCAGCGCATCCAGACCCAGCCGCGCAGCGGTTTGCGCGAGATGGTGGTGGATGCCATGACCACCAACGAAACCCTGTGGTTTCGTGACACCTATCCGTTTGAAGTCTTGAAGAACAAGGTGTTGCCGGCAGCGATCAAGGCCGCCCCTGGCCAGCGTCTGCGGATCTGGTCGGCGGCCTGTTCGTCGGGTCAGGAACCGTATTCGCTGTCGATGTCGATCGATGAGTTCGAGCGCGTGAACATGGGCCAGTTGAAGATGGGTGTGCAGATCGTTGCCACCGACCTGTCCGGTACCATGCTGACCAACTGCAAGACCGGCGAGTACGACAGCCTGGCCATCGGCCGTGGCCTGTCGCCCGAGCGCCTTCAACGTTACTTCGACCCGAAAGGGCCGGGACGCTGGGCAATCAAGGCACCGATCAAGAGCCGGGTGGAGTTTCGCTCGTTCAACCTGCTGGACAGCTACGCGAGCCTCGGCAAGTTCGATATCGTGTTCTGCCGCAACGTGCTGATCTACTTCTCCGCCGAGGTGAAGAAGGACATCCTGTTGCGCATTCACAGCACGTTGAAGCCAGGCGGTTATCTGTTCCTCGGTGCTTCCGAGGCGCTGAACGGCTTGCCGGATCATTACCAGATGGTCCAGTGCAGCCCGGGGATCATTTACCAGGCGAAGTGATTCGTTGGCGTTATCAAAAAACGGGAGTCCTCAGGGGCTCCCGTTTTTTTTGCCTGCCGCTTTTGCATCACGTAGGAGCTGCCGAAGGCTGCGATCTTTTGATCTTGATCTTGATCTTAAAAACCAAGATCAAAAGATCGCAGCCTTCGGCAGCTCCTTGGGAGCGGCGCGCGATTCAGGAAAGCGGCAGAAAAGCGGCAGGCGGCGGAAATCGGTTGCCGCTTTTCTGGCATTGCCACATTGCCACTGCCCGCAAAGCCCCGGTTTACGGGCTTTTTTCAATTGGCACGCCGCTTGCTATATCCATGTTACGAAAAATCAGGTCACCCGAAGGTTTCCGACATGAGCATCAGCTTCGATAAAGCGCTCGGTATCCACGAACAAGCCCTGGGCTACCGCGCTCAGCGTGCCGAAGTCCTGGCCAACAACATCGCCAACGCCGACACCCCGAACTACAAGGCTCGGGATCTGGACTTCTCGAAAGTGCTCGCCGAGCAGAACGAGAAAACCAAAAGCGGTTCTTTCGCCTTGAACATGACCAATAGCCGTCATATCGAAGCCGAAGGCCTGGGCAATGGCGGCGAGTCGCTGCTGTATCGCACGCCGATGCAACCGTCGATCGACCAGAACACCGTGGACGCCCAGCTTGAGCAGTCGAACTACGCGGAAAACGCCGTCGGCTTCCAAGCCAGCTTCACCCTGCTCAACAGCAAATTCAAAGGGCTGGTATCAGCTCTGCGCGGAGAGTAAGCCATGTCTCTATCCAGTGTTTTCAACATTGCCGGTAGCGGCATGAGTGCCCAGACCACTCGCTTGAACACCGTCGCCAGTAACATCGCCAACGCCGAAACCGTCTCGTCGAGCATCGACCAGACCTACCGTGCACGGCATCCGGTATTCGCCACCATGTTCCAGGGCGGCCAGAGCGGCGGCAGCGATTCGCTGTTCCAGAACCAGGATGCGGCCGGTCAAGGCGTGCAAGTGCTGGGCGTGGTCGAAGACCAGAGCAACCTTGAGGCGCGCTACGAGCCGAACCATCCGGCGGCCGACGGCAAGGGCTACGTCTACTACCCGAACGTCAACGTGGTGGAAGAAATGGCTGACATGATTTCCGCGAGCCGCTCGTTCCAGACCAACGCCGAAATGATGAACACCGCCAAGACCATGATGCAAAAGGTCCTGACCCTAGGTCAGTGATAAGGGGCGACTCAGATGAGTGTTACCGATACCACCAGTGGCATTAGCCTCAAGGACATCCTGGCCAACTCCTCGATCAAGACCAACACCAGTGCCGACGGCCTGGCGGCGGCAACGAACAGCGCCACCGGCAAAAAGGCCCTGGGCAAGGACGCGTTCCTGCAGTTGCTGGTAACGCAACTGAAAAACCAGAACCCGCTGGAACCGCAGGACAACGGCGAGTTCGTCGCCCAGTTGGCCCAGTTCAGTAGCCTGGAAGGCATCACCACGCTCAACACCACCGTGAGTGGCCTGGCGAGCAATTACAACTCGTCCCAGGCGTTGCAGGCGTCGTCGCTGGTCGGGCGTTCGGTTATTGCACCGGCCGACAAAGCGGTGGTCGATACCTCCAAGAGTTTCAGCGGCACCCTTGCCGTACCGGCGTCGGTGGACCCGGTCAAGGTCAAGATCACCGATGCCGATGGCAAGGTTGTCCGCACCATCGACCTGGGTAGCCAGAAAGCCGGTACATCCACTTTCATCTGGGACGGCAAGAACGATGCAGGCGAAGTGGCCAAGGCGGGTACCTATACCTTCGGCGCTACGGCGACCTACGACGGCAAGGCTTCCTCGCTGGTGACGTACCTGCCGGCAACGGTCAACAGCGTGACCATCAGCCAGACCGGCGGTGAGTTGATGCTCAATCTCGCCGGGGTGGGCAGCATCGCCCTGTCCAAAGTACAAACTATTGGTATGTAGAGCCGACTAACACGGCACAAAGGAGTGGAATATGTCTTTCAATATCGGCCTTAGCGGTCTCTATGCAGCCAACAAACAATTGGACGTGACCGGCAACAACATCGCCAACGTCGCGACCACCGGTTTCAAATCGTCCCGTGCAGAATTCGAAGACGTTTACTCGGCCACCAAGCTGGGTTCCGGCAGCAAAACCATCGGTAACGGCGTGCGCCTGGCCAACGTTTCCCAGCAGTTCACCCAGGGCGACGTCAACAATACCGGCAACGTGCTGGACATGGGTATCAACGGTTCCGGCTTCTTCGTGCTGAGCGAGAACGGTTCGATGTCCTACACCCGTGCCGGTACGTTCAAGGTCGACAAGGACGGTTACGTCACCAATAGCGATGGCTCTGCGCGTCTGCAGGGTTATGGCGTGGATGCCAATGGCAAGATCCTCAATGGCGTTTTGAGTGACCTGCGCGTCGATACTTCGAACCTGGCGCCAAAAAACACCTCCACGGTTTCGTCGACGATCAACCTGAACTCCACAGCTCCCATCATCAACCAGACGACCAACCCGTTTGACCCGTCCAAGGAAGCGTCCTTCACCAAACAGTTTAGTACCCCGATTTACGATACCCAGGGTAACAAGCACGTCATGGATCAATACATGGTCAAGACGGGTGACAACACCTGGAAGACCTACACCCTGATCGAGGGTCGCAACCCGGATGGCAGCGACCCTATCCTTACTCCTCCTGTCGCGTCGACCATGGCGTTCGATTCGTCAGGCAAACTGGTTTCCGTCACCACTCCTGCCACCCCTACGCCGATTGTCAGCCCTGACCTGAAAGTCACCGGCTGGATTCCGGGTACCGTGACCAATGGCGTGTGGAAAGCCAACGGCGCTGCCTCCGGCGTCGTTACGGTCTCCATGGACAAAACCTCGCAGTACAACGCTGATACCGCGCGTTCGATTCCTTCGCAGAACGGCTACGCCACCGGCCAGATCACCAACCTGACCATCGACACCAGCGGTGTGATGCTCGCCAACTTCAGCAACAGCCAGACCAAGCCCATCGGCCAGATCTCGCTCGCCAGCTTCACTAACGAACAAGGTTTGCAGCCTGTAGGCGGCACCAGTTGGAAAGAAACCTTTTCGTCGGGTATCCCGGGCTACGATGCGCCGAACACCGGGACCTTGGGCGAGATCCACTCCAACTCTCTGGAAGAGTCCAACGTCAACCTGACCAATGAACTGGTCGACCTGATTAAGGCGCAGAGCAACTACCAGGCGAACGCCAAGACCATTTCCACCCAAAGCACCATCATGCAGACCATCATTCAGATGACCTGATGTGATTTGCAGGCTCTACTGAAAACCGGCGCTACATGGCGCCGGTTTTTTTATTCCCGGGAAAAAGAAGATTTATGGATATCTACCGTTCGTCGGTGCGTCTGGTGCGGAATTTGCACTCTCGGCTGGCACAGGTCGATACGCGTCAAAGTTTCATGCGACTTGTTTGATACAGCCAGAACGCCAGTACGGCGACATGGAAGCCAAGCAAAACCCTAGGGATGGAACATCAGTGATGAGTCATAAAGCCGTCAGTGCGCCTGTCGTGGCGCTGCAATTGAAATCGGTATTGCGTCGTGGACTGATCGGCGCTGCGTTGTTTTCCGGCGTGATAAATATTCTGGCGCTGATCGGTCCGGTGTTCATGCTTGAGGTCTACGATCGGGTCATTCCAAGCCAAAGCATACCGACCCTGGTCGCGCTAGGATTGCTGGTGCTCGGCGTGTATGCGCTGTCCGGCCTGTTGGACATTGTGCGTGCCCGGGTCATGGTGCGGATCGCTTCGTCGCTGGACCTGACGCTGTCGTCAAAGGTGTTCAACGTCATCTCCGGCGCCTCCTTGAAAACCCCGATCACCGGCGACGCCTTGAAACCGGCGCAGGAGCTTGATCAGATCCGTGGCTTTATCGGCGGCCCCGGGCTGGTGGCGTTTTTCGACCTGCCGTGGATGCCGGTGTATCTGGCGGTTTGCTTCTATATCCACCCGGCGTTTGGCTGGTTGACCACCGCGCTAATGATCCTCCTGGTCGCGTTGACGATCATGACCGACCGCCAGACCCGTCAGTTGATGCAGGCCTCGGCCGATGCATTGAACAAGCGCAATCATCACGGCCAGCAGGCCCACCAGAACGCCGAAGCGCTGGCCGCCATGGGCATGGTCGAAAATGCCTCGGCCATTTGGCAAAAACACCACAGCACTTACACCACGTTGCAACGGCGTTCCGTGGACATCGGTAGCTTCTTTGGCGGGATCTCCAAGAACCTGCGGCTGGCCGTGCAATCCGGTTCCTTGGCCCTCGGTGCGTATCTGGTGATCAAAGGGGATCTGAGTGGCGGCACGATGATCGCCGCTTCAATCATCGTCGCCCGCACACTGGCGCCCGCCGAGCAAGTCATCGCCACCTGGCGCAGCCTGTTGGGCGCACACATCGCCTGGAAGAAACTGCTGGAAGTCTTCAGCTTGTTTCCCGATCAGCAGAACAAGACAGAATTGCCGGCCGCCCATTGCAGCCTGGACGTCGAAAGCATTTTTGCCGCAGCGCCCGGTGGCCAGCGGCTGACGTTGCAGAACGTCAATTTCAGCGTGGCGGCGGGCACCGCTGTCGGTGTGGTGGGGCCGAGTGCGTCGGGCAAGTCTTCATTGGCGCGCGTGCTGGTCAACGCTTGGCGACCGGCTCGCGGGCATGTGCGCCTCGACGGTGCGCCATTGGACCTGTTAACGGAACAGGCTCGCGGCACACTGATCGGCTACTTGCCACAGAGCGTGGGGTTATTTACCGGCACCGTGGCTCAGAACATCGCACGGCTGGATCCTTCAGCAACAGACAACGCGGTTGTTGCCGCTGCTCAGCAGGCGGGTGTGCACGAGCTGATTCTGCAATTGCCCCAGGGTTATGAAACCCAGGTCGGCGAGGGCGGCGTCAACCTGTCGGCCGGCCAGCGCCAACGGGTTGCACTGGCCCGAGCGTTGTTCGGCGAGCCGTTCCTGGTGGTGCTGGACGAACCCAATTCCAACCTCGATGCCGAAGGCGAGCAGGCACTGGCCAAAGCCATCCTTTCGATCAAGGCCCGGGGCGGCATTGTCGTGGTCATCGCCCATCGCACCAATATTCTTTCAGTGATCGATCAGGTGCTGATCCTGGAAAACGGCGTTCAGGTGGCCTTCGGGCCCCGAGATGCCGTGCTCCGAAGACCTGCGCCCACGCCATCGCGGCCCGCCACCAATGTCGTTGAACTGGGAGCGTCAAACTGATGCATAACGATCAAGAAAGCACCCTGACCCATTCGCTGTCCCGTCATCTGCGCCTCGGCATGATGTCGCTGGTCGTGCTGTTGGGCGGCGGCTTGACCTGGGCAATCTGCACCAACCTGTCCAGTGCGGTGATTGCTTCCGGCTCCCTCGCGGTAGAAGGCAGCGTCAAAAAAATTCAGCACCCAACCGGCGGCGTAGTGGCCGAGTTGCTGGTTAAGGAAGGGCAGCAGGTCGCGGCAGGCGATGTGTTGCTGCGCCTCGATGCCACGTTGCCGGCCGCCAGCCAGGCGATTGTCAGCAAATCCCTGAACCAGGCCTGGGCCCGTCAGGCTCGCCTGGAAGCCGAGCGCGATAACGCCGCTGAAATCACGATGCCCAAAGAGTTGCTGATGCGCATGAGCGCCGACGAAGCGCGGGCGGTGATGGCCAGCGAGCAGCAACTGTTCCTGGACCGTCGCGCGTCCCGCGAAGGGCAGAAGAAACAGCTGCGCGAACGGGTTCGACAACTCAACGACACCATCGTCGGCCACGACATGCAGCAACAAGCCAAGACCGAAGAAATCGAGCTGATCGACAAGGAATATCAGGCCGTCAAGAAGCTGTTCGACAAAGGCATGATGACCCTGGATCGGGTGAATGCCCTGGCTCGCGGTATGACCCGGTTGCGCGGCGAGCGTGGACAGCTCATGGCCTCCATTGCCGAAGCCCGGGGAAAAATCGCCGAAACCGACCTGCAACGGTTGCAGGTCGACCAGACCTTTCGCAGCGAAGTCTCCGAAGAACTACGCGACTTGCTGGCGCGTCAGGGTGAATTGGTCGAACGCGAAATCAGCGCCAACGATCAGCTCAAGCGCATCGACATCACCTCGCCGATAGCCGGCCGGGTCCAGCAACTGGCGGTACACACCGTGGGCGGGGTGATTTCCCCGGCAGAAGGCTTGATGCAGATCGTGCCGGCCGATGACGAGTTGTTGGTCGAGGCGAAAATCAGTGCCCAGGACATCGATCAGGTGTCTCTGGGTCAGGATGCCACCTTGCGCCTGAGCGCGTTCAATCGCAGTACCACGCCTGAATTGTCCGGCACGGTGGTGCGCCTCTCGGCAGATCTGATTCAGGACGAGCGCACCGGTGTCGGTTTCTACCGCGCAGGCATAAGAATCCCCAGGAGCGAAATGGCCAAACTGCAAGGGTTGGCCCTGGTGCCGGGCATGCCGGTGGAATCGATGATCAAGACCGGCTCCCGAAGCGTCATGTCTTATCTGCTCAAACCGATCAGTGATCATGCTCAGCGGGCATTCCGGGAAGGATGAAGCGCTGCGCAAGTGATGTGTTGGCTACCGATTCATCAAAAGGCAAGGAAGAAATAAATGGCAGTAATTAATGGGACATCGGGTACGGATACTCTGGTAGGCACTACGGGGGCGGATGAGCTCTATGGGTTCGAAGGCAATGACTCGCTGAGCGGCGGGGATGGCAATGATGTGCTGGACGGAGGGGCGGGTGCGGATGTCTTGAATGGTGGTGCAGGTACCGATACCGTTTCTTATGCGAACTCCACGGTCGCAGTGAACGTGAATTTGCTCACTGGAACGGGTACGGGTGGTGATGCTCAAGGCGATACCTATATAGGTATCGAGCGGGTGATAGGTTCAGCCTTCAACGATACGCTGACCGGTCACAGCCTGATTCACGTTCTGGAAGGCGGTGCCGGCAACGACGTATATGTCATCAGCAACCAAGGCGCGACCGTGGTCGAGCAGGTGGGCGGCGGTGACGACGAAGTGCGTACCCAACTCAACAATCAGGTGCTGGCGGCGAACGTCGAACGCCTGACCTTCACCGGCACCGGCAACTTCACCGGCACCGGCAACGCTTCGGATAACATCATCACCGGCGGTGCAGGCAACGATATCCTGCGCGGCGGTGGCGGCGCCGATCAGTTTATCGGCGGTGCCGGCACGGACACGGTGAGCTACAGCGACTCCAACTACGAAGCGATCACCATCAACACCAAAACCGGTGTGAACCTCGGCGCAGCTACCGGTGATACCTATGTCGGTATCGAACTGCTGGGGGGCACGCTGGGCAACGACACCTTCATCAGTGGCGCAGCCGCCGACTGGTTCGACGGCTCCACCGGCATCGATACCGTGGACTACTCCGGGTCGAGCAGCGCGGTAGACGTGAACTTCCTGACGGCCAAAGGCCTGGGTGGCGATGCACAGGGCGACACTTACTCAGGCATCGAGCGTGTCATCGGTTCAGCCTTCAACGATACGCTGACCGGTCACAGCCTGATTCACGTTCTGGAAGGCGGTGCCGGCAACGACGTATATGTCATCAGCAACCAAGGCGCGACCGTGGTCGAGCAGGTGGGCGGCGGTGACGACGAAGTGCGTACCCAACTCAACAATCAGGTGCTGGCGGCCAACGTCGAACGCCTGACCTTCACCGGCACCGGCAACTTCACCGGCACCGGCAACGCTTCGGATAACATCATCACCGGCGGTGCAGGCAACGATATCCT
>NZ_JBIWAM010000032.1:60668-62613 GCF_044760065.1 Pseudomonas sp. NPDC098740
CGGCAACGCTTCGGATAACATCATCACCGGCGGTGCAGGCAACGACATCCTGCGCGGCGGTGGCGGCGCCGATCAGTTTATCGGCGGTGCCGGCACGGATACCGTGAGCTACAGCGACAGCGCTTCAGGCCTGACGATCAATCTCAAAACGGGTGTTCACACCGGTATTGCTGCGGGTGATACATACAGCGGTATCGAGCTGATCGCTGGTTCGAATTTCTCTGACATCTTTGTTGGAGGGGAGGGTGCAGATCGAATTGATGGCGGATCAGGTACCGATTATTTGAGTTTTGCAAATGAAGGTGCCGGCATCACCCTTGATCTGAGTGCGCCAGTGTTGACAGGTATTGCAGCGGGAGATGTTTATTCTTCTATTGAGGCCTTTCAGGGCTCGGATTACGCAGACACCTTTACCGGCAGCGCTGGCGCGCGCGAGAGCTTTGTAGGCGGTAGCGGCGCAGATGTCCTGGTTGGCGTTGGTCGTGGTGACGCCGCCTGGTACGTGAACAGCTCCGATGCTGTTCAGGTCAATTTGCTGGCCGGCACCGGAACCGGGGGCGCTGCTGAGGGGGATGTGCTCAACAACATCGATAATCTGGTGGGTTCAACTTTCAATGACACTCTGACCGGCAATGCCTACGCCAACATGCTGGAAGGTGGTGCCGGTAACGACACCCTTTATGGTGGTGACGGCAACGATATTCTGTACGGTGACAGCTTCACCGATACGGGGGGGCTGGCGGTTACGTCCCCCACTACGGACCAGGCTGACACCATTTATGGCGGCAACGGCGATGATTACATCATCGGTCATAACCATGACGCAGGTTCTGTGTTCTATGGTGAGGCCGGCAATGACAACATCACAGTCATATCGGGCACCGCTGACGGGGGCGATGGAAACGACACATTGATGGGCTTGGGTTACGGCTATGAGCTGCGCGGCGGTGCAGGTATCGACAAACTTTATTTGAGCGCTTCGGGTGATGCCTATGGCGGCGAAGGTAGTGACGCGTACATCGTTTCGTCCAAAACCATGGTGGGTATCTTCGATGAGGGCACTTCCGGAGTCGACACAGTCACCTTGAAAAACATTCAGAGTCTGAGTGATGTCCGGGTGGTCAAAGCGGACGCAGGTGCTTACATTTTCAACGCTGCTGACCTGCAAAGTGGCAACCTGGACTCCGGGGTTTTCCTGAAGGACTGGTATGCCGGGTCCAACACCATTGAGACGTTCCAGACCAACAATGGAGACTCGTTCACCGTTCCGGTGTAAGCGTCGCAACGTAACGGTAGCCTCCATCGAGGTTTGATGGAGGTTGCGGTGGTCAACACAAACGGCAAAGCCTGCCACTAGGGCTTTGCCGTTTTTTTTGCCTTTCCTTGGGGCAAAAGAAAACCCCCGACAATCCAGAGGACCGATCGGGGGTTATCCAGGTAAGCGCCTTTCAGCGCTCACCGGCTCAGCTTATTGGCAAGCTTCGCAATCCGGCTCGTCGATGGCGCAAGCCTTCGGCACTGGAGCAGGGCCGGCAGGTGCTGCCAGGACCGAATCTTCACCGTGGTTGCCGCCGCTGGAAACAGCGTTCAGCTTGCCGGTGTTGATGGTCGACTTCTCGGTGCTGGTCGCGGCCAGGGCACGGAGGTAGTAAGTGGTTTTCAGACCACGGTACCAGGCCATGCGGTAGGTCACGTCCAGCTTCTTGCCCGATGCGCCAGCGATGTACAGGTTCAGCGACTGAGCCTGGTCGATCCACTTCTGACGACGGCTTGCCGCGTCAACGATCCACTTGGTGTCCACTTCGAAGGCAGTCGCGTAGAGCTCTTTGAGTTCTTGCGGGATGCGCTCGATCTGTTGCACCGAACCGTCGTAGTACTTCAGGTCGTTGATCATTACCGAGTACCACAGACCGCGAGCCATCATGTCGCGAACCAGGTACGGGTT
>NZ_JBIWAM010000033.1:0-56950 GCF_044760065.1 Pseudomonas sp. NPDC098740
TACATAGATGCAACGGGGCGGCGGTTTTTCAAAAGCGGGTAGACAGTGGGGGCGAGTCCATACATAGCAGCTGGCGAAGCCTGCGTTCGGCTGCGGAGCAGTCGTAAAACCTGAGCGCGAGGTTTTCCTGAAGCACCTCGTCGTCTGATTTCACGACTGCTCCGCAGCCGAACGCAGGCTTCGCCAGCTGCTACAAGGTTTGCGTTGCGGCTGAAATGGCTTAACTGATCAGCATTAGCCCTAAGGCTGCCTTTTGTTCATCCGGTAAATCGGATCAGGACAAGAACCCACCATCCACATTCAACGAAACCCCAGTGGTGTAACTCGACGCATCACTGGCCAGATACAACACCGCTCCCGCCATCTCACTCGGATCCGCCACACGCTTGAGCGGAATCTGTTGCAACGCGGTGTTCAAAATAGCCTCGTTTTTCACCAGCGCCGAAGCAAATTTGGTGTCGGTCAGACCCGGCAGCAGCGCATTGCAGCGAATGCCGAACTGCGCGCATTCCTTGGCGAAAACTTTGGTCATGTTGATGACCGCCGCTTTGGTCACCGAATAGATGCCCTGGAAGATCCCCGGCGAGATGCCGTTGATCGAGGCGACGTTGATGATGCTGCCGCCGCCGTTTTCGCGCATCAGCTTGCCGGCTTCCACCGACATGAAGAAGTAACCGCGGATATTCACGTCGACGGTTTTCTGGAAAGCGCTGAGGTCGGTGTCCAGTACATTGCAGAACTGCGGGTTAGTCGCCGCGTTGTTGACCAGGATGTCCAGGCGCCCGAACTGTTCGCGGATGCCGGCGAAGACCTGGCTGATCTGTTCCATTTCACCTATGTGGCAAGCCACTGCAGTGGCTTTGCCGCCAGCGGCGATGATCGCGTCGGCCACGTGCTGGCAGCCGTCGAGTTTGCGGCTCGAGACGATGACGTGGGCGCCTTGCTGGGCCAGCAGTTTGGCGATGGCTTCACCGATACCACGGCTGGCGCCAGACACGAATGCGATTTTGCCGTCGAGGTCGAACAACTGAGTCTTGGACATGGTTTTTCCTTGTTATTGGGGCCAGTGGCGTGATCAGAGGCTGGATTTCGAAATGACTTGCAGGCTCATCTGCTCCAGCAGTTTGTTCATGTGAATGAACTGCGCGAAGCGTTTGTCCTGGGTCTGACCATGGAAGAAGCGGTAGTAGATCTGCTGCACGATGCCGGCCAGGCGGAACAGGCCGTAGGTGTAGTAGACGTCGAAGTTGTCGATCTGGATGCCTGAACGCTCGGCGTAGTAGTCGACGAACTCGCGGCGGGTCAGCATGCCCGGGGCGTGGCTCGGCTGGCGACGCATCAGTTGCACCGGTGCCGGGTCGTCGGCTTCGATCCAGTAGGCGAGGGTGTTGCCCAGGTCCATCAGCGGGTCGCCGAGGGTGGTCAGTTCCCAGTCGAGCACGCCGATGATGTCCATCGGGTTGTTCGGGTCGAGGATCACGTTGTCGAAGCGGTAGTCGTTGTGGACGATGCTGGAGGTCGGGTGATCGGCCGGCATCTTGTCGTTGAGCCAGGCTTTGACTGCTTCCCACTTCGGCGCGTCCGGGGTCAGGGCTTTCTCGTAGCGATCGCTCCAGCCTTTGATCTGTCGCGCGACATAACCTTCGGGTTTGCCAAGGTCGCCCAGGCCATAGGCTTTGTAGTCGACCCGGTGCAGCTCAACGAATTTGTCGATGAAACTCTTGCACAGCGTTTCGGTTTTCGCCGAATCCAGACCCAGTTCCGGCGGCAGTTCGGAGCGCAGGATGATCCCCTTGACCCGCTCCATCACATAGAACTCGGCGCCGATCACCGATTCGTCAGTGCAGTGCACGTAGGCTTTGGGGCAGTACGGAAAGCCATCACGGAGCTGATTGAGGATGCGAAATTCGCGGCCCATGTCGTGGGCGGACTTGGCCTTGTGGCCAAAGGGCGGCCGACGCAGGACGAACTCCTGTTCGGGGTATTCCAGCAAGTAGGTGAGGTTCGACGCACCGCCTGGAAACTGGCTGATCTGCGGCAAACCACTCAGGCCCGGAATGTGGGCCTTGAGGTACGGATCGATCAGGCTGGCATCGAGTTCTTCGCCGGTGCGGATACGGGTGGACTGATCAGTAAGCGCCATGCTTATCCCTTCTGCTTATTTTGGAGGCCTGAGACTATTGGCTAATCTAATGCGCACGCCCGACACCCACAACCACGAACGGCCCTTATAGGTGAGCGTGTTGCCGGGCAATCATTGTTTTTGATACACCTGTTTGAATGGTGGTCAGATCATGCTCGTCGTCGATGGCAGGGCAATCGGGGTCAATACCGGATTGCCGGTGAAGAACGCCACCAGATTGCGACCTACCAGCTCCACGGTGCCTTGAGTGGCTTCCGGGGACAAGCCGGCGACATGCGGGGTGAGGATCACATTGGCCAACGCCTTGAAGGCGTTGGGTATTTGGGGTTCTGTGTCGAAGACATCCAGCGCAGCGCCGGCGATCCTGCGCTGCTCGAGCGAGCTGATAAGGTCTGCGGTGACGATCACGCTGGCCCGGGCGATGTTGACGATGAACCCCTGGGGGCCCAAAGCGTCGAGTACTTGTCGGTTGATCAGGTGCTTGGTGCCCAGGCCGCCGGGGGTGGCGACGACCAAAAAGTCTGATTCCCGTGCCAACTCGGTGGGCGTCGAGCGGAAGCTGTACGGCACATCGCTGCGATGCTGGCGGTTGTGGTAACTGACCGTCATGTCGAAGCCGTGGGCGGCGCGTTTGGCGATGGCCATGCCGACCGCACCGAGGCCCAGAATGCCCAGGTGCTTGCCGGCCAGGGACGGGCGCATGATTTTCGGCCACTCACCCCGGCGCACGGCGGCGTCGCAACGGGGAATGTCACGTACCAGAGACAGCAGCATCGCCATGGCATGGTCGGCGACTGAAGAGGCATTGACTCCGGCGCCATTGGTGACCGTAATGCCCCGGTTGGCGGCCGCTTGCAGGTCGACGTGTTCGTAGCCGGCGCCGATCACGCAGATGATCTTGAGATTGGGCAGGGCGGCGATTTCGTCGGCATACAGGCCCAACGGGCCGCGGGTCAGCACTGCATCGATCTGCGCGCCATGGCGTTTAATGGCATCGGCGCGCTCGGCAGGTGTGGGAGCCAGAATCAGGTGAAAACCCTGATGTTCGAGAATCGGCAGGTAATCATTGATGGTTTCAACCAGTACCAGAACGGTTGCAGGCATGCTGGGCTCCTGTGGGCATCGGAAAGTCGGGGCTCGAAAGTTGCTTCAAAACGGTGCTTCAAATTGCTGATTGCGCAACGGTTTGGCATTTACCAACGATAGCAGGCTTGTGGCCTTCGACCTCAGTGTAGGAACGTTCCGTAGCGCTTACCTATCCACGGTGTTCAACACCTTTGCGAAGGCACCGTTCGGGAGAAACAACAAGGCCCCGTCCATTGCTGGCGGGGCCTTGGGTTCGCTGCGCTGTGTTTATCTCAGCCAGTCGGCGTCGCGGCCTTTTCAACGGCCGTGTCCGAGGTGAGAAATGTCCGGGCTGCGTCGAGAATGTCATCTGACAAGGCGTCACCCCGGGTTGCACGGGCCAGGGTCAGGGCGCCGACCATCAGCGAATAGTCCACCAACGCTTTTTGCCGATTGGTTTCGGGCTGATCTGCGCCCATCAGCGGTGCCAGCATCTGCAACAATGCCTCCAGCCCTTGGGTGTAGGTCTGGTGCAATCCGCTTTCAGCGGTTTCATGGCACATGTCGCCGGCAAACGCGGTCACCGGGCAGCTTTCGCCCGGATTATCGCGATTGGCCGCGGACAGGTAGGGCGCGATGATGCTCTCGCGAGCCGAGAGACTGTCGTCGTTATCCTCTATTTTCTGCTTCCAGCGTTCCATCGATTGGGTGAACGCCCGGCTGCACGCCTCTTGCGCCAGCGCTTCCCTGGATTCGAAGTGACCATAGAACCCGCCATGGGTGAGGCCGGCCGCGCCCATCACATCGACGACACTGATCCCGTGCAGGCCACGTTCGCGAAACAGACGCGTGGCGGCCTCGACGATGATCTCGCGGTTGAGTTCTGCTTGTTTGCGGGAGACTCGGGGCATTGGCGGCTCACAGGTATATAAAAGGTAGAAATCAGCTGGCGTATTGAGCAATGCCGTTGCCAAACGACCAGTTCTCTTTCTTTACCTCCACCAGATTGATGAATACATCTTCCAGGCGCACCGCCAGTTCCGCGTTAAGGCTCTCGGCAATGGTTTTGTAGAGGAGTTTTTTCTGCTCGATGGTGCGTCCTTCGCTCAGGGTGATCTGAATCACCACCAGATTGTCGGTGCGATTGATGCCCAGGTAGCCGGGATCAAAGATGAAATGCTGTTCATCGTGCTCGGCCAGAATCTGGAAGTTATCGTTCTCCGGCACGCCAATGGCGCTGTGCATGGCGGCGTAGATCAATTGCCCGACACGTTTGGCGTGAGTCGGGTCTTGATGCTTCTTGATGTCGACGCGAACGAGTGGCATGAGAGGGCTCCGAAATTAGGGTTGCCGGTCAGCAGTCGGGATCGAAATTACATGACGGCAATCCTTTATTAAATAGATTTTTTAAAACATCTATTTAATAACGGGTGCCAGAGGATCTGATCCGCACAACCACTCCTCAGCTAAGTCTTTGCTTCTGCTCATTAATCCCGGACAATCGCGCCCCTGTTTCGGCCAGGGCGTTGCCTGTCGGATTTTTCCGACTCGTCCTGACCGGGTAGCAACTGACCGGAATGCGGAGATCCCACCGGATGAATGATCAGGCCAATAGCGTCGACGAACGCTATGTATCGGCGACACCAGCGACGCTTGAGAGCTGGAATCGCCATGACACCACCTGGATGCTGGGCCTGTTTGGCACGGCCATCGGGGCTGGCACGCTGTTTTTGCCGATCAACGCGGGTCTGGGCGGCTTCTGGCCGTTGCTGGTCCTGGCGGTGTTGGCGTTCCCTATGACGTTTTACGCACACCGTGGCCTGACACGTTTTGTGTTGTCCGGACGCGAAGGCGCGGACATCACTGAAGTCGTGGAAGAGCACTTCGGGATCAAGGCTGGCGCGCTGATCACCTTGCTTTACTTCTTCGCGATCTTCCCGATCCTGCTGATCTATAGCGTGGCCCTGACCAATACCGTGGGCAGTTTCCTCGAGCATCAACTGCACATCATGCCGCCACCGCGCGCCGTGCTGTCGTTGGTGCTGATCCTCGGCCTGTTGGCGGTGGTACGTTGCGGCGAGCAGGTGATCGTCAAGGCCATGAGCCTGATGGTTTATCCGTTCATTGTTGCGCTGCTGTTCCTCGCGGTGTTCCTGATTCCCCACTGGAACGGCGGCATTCTCGCCACCGCGTCGACGCTGCCAGAACCGTCGGCACTGCTGCACACGCTGTGGCTGGCGATTCCGGTGATGGTGTTCTCGTTCAACCATTCACCGATCATCTCGGCGTTCGCGGTGGACCAGAAACGTCGTTATGGCGATCACGCCGAAGAGCGCAGCTCGCAGATCCTGTCCCGCGCCCACGCCTTGATGGTGGTGATGGTGCTGTTCTTCGTGTTCAGTTGCGTGCTGACACTGTCACCGGCGCAATTGGCCGAAGCCAAGGCGCAGAACCTGTCGATCCTGTCGTACCTGGCCAACCACTTCAGCAACCCGACCATCGCCTTCGCGGCACCGTTGATTGCGTTTGTGGCCATTTCCAAGTCGTTCCTGGGTCACTACATCGGCGCCAGCGAAGGTCTTAAAGGTCTGATCGTGAAGAGTGGCAAGCGCCCGGCACCGAAGACCCTGGATCGCATGACTGCCGCCTTCATGCTGGTGGTCTGCTGGATTGTTGCCACGCTGAACCCGAGCATTCTCGGGATGATCGAAACCCTCGGTGGCCCGATTATCGCCGCGATCCTGTTCCTGATGCCGATGTACGCGATTCGCAAGGTTCCGGCCATGGCGCGTTATCGCGGTCAGGCTTCCAACGTCTTCGTGACGGCGGTGGGCCTGGTGGCGATTTCGGCGTTGATCTATTCGCTGAGCGCCTGATAGGCAAAGATCAAAAGATCGCAGCCTGCGGCAGCTCCTACTGGGATCGGGGTTGTATGCGGTCTGTGTAGGAGCTGCCGCAGGCTGCGATCTTTTGATTCCGGGGCATAAAAAACGCCGCTCATCTCACGATGGGCGGCGTTTTTTATTGCGTTGCAGCGTTAGGCTTGAACGACCGGGATGTTGGCGTTCGCAGCGGCTTCACGGAACTCGGCGATCTGGTCGAAGGACAGGTAGCGGTAAACATCGGCCGCCATGCTGTCGATCTTGCCAGCGTATTCCATGTACTCCTCGACGGTCGGCAGGCGACCCAGGATGGAAGCAACAGACGCCAGCTCGGCCGAAGCCAGGTAGACGTTCGCGCCGTCACCCAGACGGTTCGGGAAGTTACGGGTCGACGTCGACACAACAGTCGAGTTCGGCTCTACACGTGCCTGGTTACCCATGCACAGCGAGCAGCCCGGCATTTCCATGCGAGCGCCGGCCTTGCCGTAGATGCCGTAGTAGCCTTCTTCGGTCAGCTGGTGAGCGTCCATTTTGGTCGGCGGCGACAGCCACAGACGGGTTGGAAGCTGACCTTTGACCTGTTCCAGCAACTTACCGGCAGCGCGGAAGTGGCCGATGTTGGTCATGCACGAACCGATGAACACTTCGTCGATCTTCTCGCCAGCAACGCTGGACAGCAGACGGGCGTCGTCCGGATCGTTTGGCGCGCAGAGCACAGGCTCTTTGATGTCGGCCAGGTCGATTTCGATGATTTCAGCGTATTCGGCGTCAGCATCGGCAACCATCAACTCAGGGTTGGCGATCCAGGCTTCCATCGCTTGAGCACGACGTTCCAGGGTACGCGCATCGCCGTAGCCTTCGCCGATCATCCAGCGCAGCAGGGTGACGTTGGAGCTCAGGTACTCGGTGATCGACTCTTTCGACAGCTTGATGGTGCAACCGGCAGCCGAACGTTCGGCCGAGGCGTCGGACAGCTCGAACGCTTGCTCGATGCTCAGGTTGTCCAGGCCTTCGATTTCCAGAATGCGGCCGGAGAAGGCGTTCTTCTTGCCTTTCTTCTCGACGGTCAGCAGGCCAGCCTGAATCGCGAAGTAAGGAATGGCGTGAACCAGGTCACGCAAGGTGACGCCCGGTTGCATTGTGCCTTTGAAGCGCACCAGGATCGATTCCGGCATGTCCAGCGGCATAACGCCGGTGGCGGCGGCGAACGCTACCAGACCGGAACCGGCCGGGAACGAAATGCCCATCGGGAAACGGGTGTGCGAGTCACCACCGGTACCGACGGTGTCCGGCAGCAGCATGCGGTTCAGCCAGCTGTGGATGATGCCGTCGCCCGGACGCAGGGAAACGCCGCCGCGGGTCATGATGAAGTCTGGCAGGGTGTGGTGGGTGGTCACGTCGATCGGCTTTGGATAGGCCGCGGTGTGGCAGAAGGACTGCATCACCAGATCGGTCGAGAAGCCCAGGCACGCCAGGTCTTTCAGTTCGTCACGGGTCATCGGACCGGTGGTGTCCTGAGAACCGACGGTGGTCATTTTCGGTTCGCAGTAAGTACCTGGGCGAACGCCTTTGCCTTCTGGCAGGCCACAAGCCTTGCCGACCATTTTCTGCGCCAGGGTGAAGCCCTTGCCGGTGTCGACAGGTGCTTCAGGCAGTTTGAACAGGTCGGTAGGGCCCAGGCCCAATTCGGCACGGGCCTTGTCGGTCAGGCCGCGGCCGATGATCAGCGGGATACGGCCGCCAGCACGAACTTCGTCCAACAGCACCGGCGTCTTCATTTCGAAGGTGGTCAGGACTTCGTCAGTGCCGTGTTTGCAGACTTTGCCAGCATGCGGGTACAGGTCGATCACGTCGCCCATGTTCATGTTGGTAACGTCGAACTCGATTGGCAGTGCGCCAGCATCTTCCATGGTGTTGTAGAAGATTGGAGCGATCTTGTTGCCGAAGCAGAAACCGCCAGCACGCTTGTTCGGGATGAACGGAACGTCGTCGCCGAAGAACCACAGCACCGAGTTGGTGGCGGATTTACGCGAAGAACCGGTACCGACCACGTCGCCGACGTAGGCGATCGGGAAGCCTTGACCGCGCATCTCTTCGATCTGCTTCATCGGACCGGTGACGCCCTGGGCGTCAGGCACGATGCCTTCACGGGCCATTTTCAGCATGGCGAGGGCGTGCAGCGGGATGTCCGGGCGGGACCAGGCGTCCGGGGCAGGGGACAGGTCGTCGGTGTTGGTTTCGCCGGTGACCTTGAACACGCGCAGGCTGATCTTGTCGGCCAGGACAGGGCGGTTTTTGAACCACTCGCCGTCAGCCCAGGATTGCAGCACGCCTTTAGCGTGAACGTTGCCGTTCTTGGCTTTTTCAGCGACGTCGTGGAAAGCGTCGAACATCAGCAGGGTGTGCTTGAGTTCTTCGGCAGCGACTGGTGCCAGTTCGGCGTCGTCCAGCAGATTAACCAGAGTCACGATGTTGTAGCCGCCCTGCATGGTGCCGAGCAGTTCAACAGCGCGTTTCTTGTCGATCAGAGGGGATTTTGCTTCGCCTTTAGCAAGGGCAGACAGGAAACCGGCCTTTACATAGGCTGCTTCGTCCACACCTGGTGGAATGCGATTGGTGATCAGGTCAACGAGGAAAGCTTCTTCGCCAGCCGGGGGATTCTTCAGCAGCTCGACCAGGCCTGCAGTTTGTTCGGCGTTAAGCGGCTGGGGAACGATACCCAGTGCTGCACGCTCTTCGATATGTTTGCGGTAGGCTTCAAGCACAGTTATTACCCTCATCAGTGGTCCCAAATGGGTGTCCGGGACGCTCATCCCGAAATTGCCGTACTCATGCGCTGCGTGGCGTTGTGGGCCACTTAGCCAGAATTACCGACAATTCCTTACAGAAGCTGCTTTCAAAGTTTTACGCCTGCAGAACGGGGAGCTGATGAGGGTTGGCGTAGAGCTTTTCCCCGCTGGAAAAACCCTTCGCCAACTCCGCTCTGAAGGAACGACTGTGCTCGTGACGCTTTGAAAACAGCTTCTAACGGACATTGGCGCCTTAAAAGGCTGGCTGATTCTACGGCAAAAAAAAATTAAAGGTAAGTTAGGCCCTCAAGATTGAGGGGTGATGAATGTTAGACAAAGGGCTAACATGCCGACCTGTTCTGCTTTCCCGTGCTCTCCCAACCTATGCCCAATCAGACCATCAAGACCCCCTGCGTCGGCCTCTGCTCCACTGTTTACGGTGATTTGGTGTGCCGTGGCTGCAAGCGTTTCCATCATGAAGTGATCAACTGGAATGGTTACAACGAGGAGGAAAAGCGCGCGGTGTGGCTGCGTCTTGAGCTGCTGCTGTCCCAGGTGATGGCCAGCAAGCTTGAAGTTTTCGATCCCCAGCGCCTGCGTCTGCAACTGGAGCAGCGCAAGATCCGCTTTGTGCCGCATCAGTCGGAATATTGCTGGGCGTATCAGCTGATCGCCCGGGGCGCGCGGGTCATCAACAACCTGGAAGCCTACGGGATGGTGCTGATGCCGGAGTTTCGCGACTGGAACCTGCCGGAACTGCGGGATGCCATTGATCGGGAGTTCTTTTTGCTCTCCGAGGCGCATTACCAGCGCTACATTGCGCCGGGCTTTCTCAAAGACGCCTTCGGCGGCTGATTTTTAAAGTCAAAAGATCGCAGCCTTCGGCAGCTCCTACAGAGGGATGCGATTCATGTAGGAGCTGCCGAAGGCTGCGATCTTTTGATCTTGCTTAATGCTGGGTCACAATCTCCTCCAGATGGTCCATGATCGTATCCGGCTTCAGCACCAGCACATCGCTCTCCACCGCATCCAGCACCACTTCCGCCGTGTTACCGATCAACGCTCCCGACAACCCGGACCGCGCGACAGTGCCAATCACCGTCACCGCCGCCTGCAGCTTGTGAACAATGAACGGAATCAACACATCCGCCGGACCTTCCTCGATATGCAGGTGCTCGTCATCAATGTCGAACTCGGCCTGAAACGATTTGCACTGTTCGCGATAGCGCGCCTCGATGGTTTCGCTGAGCTGCAACGTCGGGTCGGCCGCCGACAGCATCGGCGACGGATGGGCGCTGACCACGTGTAAATGGGCCTTGGCCAGGCTGGCGATGTCATAACCGTGATCGATGATGGCGGCGTGCAGCGTACGGTGTTCGGCGTCGGTATTACCGACATCGATCGCCGCCAGAATGACGCCGCCTGTCCAGGGTTTCGAGGTTTTGACCAGCAGCACCGGCGTCGGGCAGTAACGCAGCAGTTTCCAGTCCGCCGGGGTCAGCAGGGCTTTTTTCAGCGGACTGTCGGGGTAATGCTGCTTGACCACCAGTCCGCAGCCTTCAGCCTGCTGCACATCGACGATGGTTTCGTGCAGGCTTTCGTTCCAGGCCTGCTCGGTGGTGACGCTGTAGCCGTCCTCGATCAGCGCGGCCTTGAGCACGCCCAACATGCCGCTGTGGTCATGCTTGCGGTCGCAGACCAGCAGATGCAAATGAGCCTGGGTCACGCCGGCAATCAGTTTGGCCCGTTTGAGCGCCAGGCTTTCCGAGTGTTCAGGTTCGAGGACCACCAGAATGCTGCGAATGGCTTGCATGATCGGGATCTCCATGAAGTAAAAAATGCTGCGTTGGACAACTATAGTTGCTGGCTGGCCATTCGGGACTTGATGTATATCAACGGTCGCGACTGGTGGTCTGCCGGCAGGCCGGTATAATCGGCGCCCTTCGATTTTGAACCTCTTATCCGTGAGCCCCATGATCCTTCCCGAAATTCACGAGTTCCTCGGCTGCCGCACCCCCGATGGCTGGGTTCAGGCCGCGCTGGCAGATCAGGAAACCCTGCTGATCGATCACAAAAACTGTGAATTCAAGGCCGCCAGTACCGCGTTGAGCCTGATCGCCAAGTATCACTCCCACGTCGATCTGATCAACCTGATGTCGCGTCTGGCCCGGGAAGAGCTGGTGCACCACGAACAGGTCATGCGCCTGATGAAAAAGCGCAAGATCGAGCTGCGTCAGCTGTCTGCCGGGCGCTACGCTTCGGGCCTGCGCAAAGTGGTGCGCAGCCACGAGCCGGTCAAACTGGTGGACACCCTGGTGGTCGGCGCCTTTATCGAAGCCCGCAGCTGCGAACGTTTCGAAGCGCTGGTGCCGCATCTGGACGAAGAGCTGGGCAAGTTCTACTTCGGTCTGCTGAAAAGCGAGGCCCGACATTTCCAGGGTTACCTGAAACTGGCGTACCAGTACGGAGACGCCAAGGACATCGCCCAGGTGATCGACAAGGTTCGCGCCGCCGAGCAAGAGCTGATCGAGTCGCCGGACGTGGAGTTTCGTTTCCACAGCGGTGTGCCAGCCGCGGCATGAAGATCAAAAGATCGCAGCCTCGTTTCACTCGACAGCTCCTACAGGAAATGCATTCCAATGTAGGAGCTGTCGAGTGAAACGAGGCTGCGATTTTTTACGTCTGAATTGTTAAAAACTCTTAAAAGAATGAAACATCTCCGAAAACCGGCCCCCGTGGCCGGTTTTTGCTGCCTGCGATAACCGTCCGGTCACCGATTGGCACCATAATGCCGGCCACTTCACGCAAGGGTTGGCAGACGGGCGTTATGGATAACCTGGGTTTTGGCAAAGTACTGCTGGTGGAAGACGACGAAAAGCTCGCCGGGCTGATCGCGCATTTCCTGTCACAACATGGCTTTGAGGTCCGGCAGGTGCACCGCGGCGACCTCGCATTGGCCGCGTTCCTCGAATTCAAACCGAAAATCGTCGTGCTCGACCTGATGCTGCCGGGCCAGAGCGGTCTGCACGTGTGCCGCGAGATCCGCAGCGTATCCGACACGCCGATCGTCATTCTGACCGCCAAGGAAGACGACCTTGATCACATCCTCGGGCTGGAGTCCGGCGCCGATGACTACGTGATCAAACCGATCAAACCGCCGGTTCTGCTGGCCCGGTTACGCGCCTTGCAACGCCGCCAGACGCCGGACAGCGGCGTGTGCAGCGCTCTGGAATTCGGCCATCTGAGCATCGACCGCAGCTGTCGCGAAGTGCGGCTGGCGGGTGAGGGCATCGAACTCACCACCATGGAGTTCGAACTGCTGTGGTTGCTGGCCAGCGCCGCCGGCAAGATTCTGTCCCGTGACGACATCCTCAACCGCATGCGTGGCATTGCGTTCGACGGTCTCAACCGCAGCGTCGACGTCTACATCAGCAAACTGCGGGGCAAGCTCAAGGACAACCCTCGAGAACCGGTGTGCATCAAGACCATCTGGGGCAAGGGTTACCTGTTCAATCCGTTTGCGTGGGAGTTGTAAATGCTGCGGTTATTTTTGGGGTTGTACCTGGTGCTGGCTGTGGGGTTGGTGTTGGCATTGCAGACGGTTGAGCACACGTTTAATGCACTGCTCGATGGGCAGATGCAGGCCTATAACCGCGAGGCGGTCCGTGGCCAGGCTTATTCGCTGGTGGAACAACTACGCGGGCTCGAAGGCCGGGGACGCGAACAACAGCTGGATGTGTTGCGCCCGCATTATGGCTTGGGGCTGAGCCTGGTCGAGTCCGCGGCATTGGCTCTCGATGATCGTGAAAAAGCCCTGTTGGCCGAAGGGAAACTGGTGATTCGGGAGAAGTACACCCAGTTCATTTCTTCGATCGACGGCGGCTCTCAACTGTTGAGTATCAAGCTGCCGGCCGAGCCGAGCCTGATGCCGTTCTACATCTGCGCCGCGTACCTGATGCTGGCCGGGCTGATCGGCATCGTGCTGTTTTTCTGGGTAAGGCCGCACTGGCGCGACCTGGAAAAGCTGCGTCTGGCGGCCGAGCGTTTTGGTGATAACGACCTGTCGTCGCGGATCCAGCTGTCCAAGCGCTCGAACATTCGCGACCTGGCCGAACACTTCAACCTGATGGCGGCGCGCATCGAAGGTCTGATTGCCAATCAGCGCGAGCTGACCAACGCGGTGTCCCACGAGCTGCGCACTCCGATTGCCCGGCTGTCGTTCGAGCTCGATCAACTCAAGCAGCAACCCGATCCGGCCCAAAACCGTGAACTGATTGCCGACATGTACGCCGACCTCGGCGAACTGGAAGAGATGGTGTCCGAACTGCTCACCTATGCCAGCCTCGAGCGCGGCGCCACGGTGATCACTCGGGAAAACATTCAGGCCAGCAGTTGGCTCGACAGCGTGGTCGGCAGCGTCGCGCTGGAAGCTGAAGCCGCCGGCGTGCAATTGCTGATTGTCGAGTGTCAGGTCGATCAGGTTCGTATCGAACCGCGTTTCATGGCCCGGGCGGTGATCAACCTGCTGCGCAATGCCATTCGTTATGCCGATGAGCGGGTGGAAGTGTCGTTGGTGCTCACCGGTGATGACTACGAAGTGCGGGTCAACGACGACGGGCCGGGCGTGCCGATGGACGGGCGGGAGAAAATCTTCGAACCGTTCTCGCGCCTGGACGCCAGCCGCGACCGCCGCACTGGCGGCTTCGGCCTGGGGCTGGCGCTGGTGCGGCGGGTATCGCAATCCCATGGCGGGCAAGTGGAAGTGGCGGACTCGCCGTGGGGCGGGGCGTCGTTTCGCATGACCTGGGCGCACCTGGATTAATTGTGCCGCTCTTGCGGACCCCTTCGCGGGCAAGCCCGCTCCCACAGGATCGAGTCGTACACAAATTATGCGAACGACACAAACCCCTGTGGTAGCGGGCTTGCCCGCGAAGAGGCCACCAGTAACACCGCATGGTCAGAAGGTGTACACAACCTGCCCAGCCAACGATGTCTGCATCCGCCGCTCAACAATCGGGCTATCCGCCGCATCGTTGGCCAGATATTGCACCGCCAGCACCGTCGTAAAACTCCATTCATCATTGATCGGCAGCGACCAGGTCAAATCCGCCCCGCGACTCACCAGCCCGCCATGTGTGTCATAAGCCCTGAACTGACTGCGCGACGCTTGGGCATCGCTGACGCCGTACCAGGTGCGCACGTAATTACTGTCACCAAACTGGCTATTGAGGCTGCCCACGACCTTGCCATAGTCACCTTCGTAAAACGGCGCGCTGATGCTCAGTTTCAACCGGTTCCACGCCGAGCCGGTGTCATGATCGTCATCGTCTTTTTCCAAGGCGTGCTCAAAGCTCGCACCGAGAATAATCGGCCCCATGTGGTAAGTCCCGTCCAGCCCCAGCGCCGGGCGCGACTTGATCGAGCCCATGCCGTTCAGCTCATCCGAACCTTTGAACCCGGTCTTGCGATCCTTGCGCACATCACTGGCGCCGATGTACACGCTGAGGCCGAAGTCGTCCTCGTCAAACGCCCAGCCCAGACCCTTTTCAGTGTCCAGAAAGAATCCGTAAGGGCTGACGATTTCACCGCCCAGCAGCGGCGCTACCACGCGTTCGTCACTGCCGCTGTAACGGGGCACGCTGGCTGCACCGGCCCGCAAGGTGTAGCGCCAGTCTTCAGCACGCAAAGAGTCAGTGGGAATGAGCAGGCAAAGCGAAGTCAACGACAGAGATAGCGAGCGAAACATGGGAGCACCCGTGGGAGTTTGTATGCGCCCATGCTAGGCGGCTGCCGGGCAGCAATCTTTGACAGCTTTGTCGGAAAACTGTCAAAGACTGTGAACCGGCCTAGCGGCTCAAACCCAGGCGCTCATGCCACTCGGCGATGGATTCTTCGGGAAAAATATCGAACTGTTTGTCGCCAGGCTGCACCTCTGCCTCGACCCAAGGAGCCTTGGAGCCGAGCAACAAATGCGTATGTTCCGGTGGCACCGGCAGCGGGGTGTCGATGGCCGACGCAAACGGGTGAATCAACTCTGGCCACTCGGGGCTGAATATCCATAAGCCCGAGCCGCAGGCCGAGCAGAAATGTCGCTCCAGGCTGCTGCGGTGGGCGCGCTTCTCGCCTTCATCCTTGAGCCGCGCACGGTAAATCGCAACGTGCTTGCGCCCTCGCACTTTCAGGCTGTTGGCATCACCAGCAATATTGATCGCGTAGCCGCCGCCGCCCTGAGTCTTGCGGCAGATCGAGCAGTAACAACGCTGATACGGGTAGGGGTTGGCGCTGGTCAAACTGAACGACACCGCGCCGCAATGGCAGGAGCCTTCGAGCTGCATGGGAACCTCCGGCGGGAGTTGGGCTTGCCCAAGACAGCCTAGACCTTCAGCGCCCCTCGACCGGTACGAGAATCGCATCGCCGGTCGCCACCAGTTTCAGTTGATCGCCGGTTTGCGCGAACAGATCGGCGCGGGCGAACACTTGCTTCTTGCCAGCCTTCACCACCTGACCCCGAGCGATGAACACTTCGCCGATGGCGGGTGCCAGGCAGTTCACTGAAAAATGTGAAGCCAGTACGTTGCCGGCGACCGTTCCGGCTGCGAATCCGCAGGCTGTGTCGAGCAGCGCGCCGATCAGTCCTGCGTGCAGGAAGCCTGCGTACTGCGCCATATCGCTCTCGCGAAAAGCCATCGTGAGCTCGGCTTCGCCGCTCTCGGCGCGAGTGACTTCGAAACCGGCCCAGCGGTTAAATGCTGAGGTTGAGTTGATCTGTTTGAGTGCGTTGAGCATGGCGAATCCCTCCGATTGAGGGGTCAACATGCGCCGGGTTTCGGGGGAAGTCATGGTGGATAAGGGAGGGTGATGGGGCGTTGGATTTGTGGTGAATGTGCCGTCGTCATCGCGAGCAAGCTCGCTCCCACAGGGGATCTCCTGTGAACACAAACTCTGTGAACGACTTAGATCAAATGTGGGAGCGAGCTTGCTCGCGATGAACGATAACGCGGTCCCGCTGGACGCCCGCAAATGACCAAGGCAGCATGAGCGCCTTCATCACTGGGGCTGAACTCATGCGACGACTGCCTTCTCTGGCCGCACTCAGAACCTTCGAATGCGCCGCCCGTCACGCCCATTTCGGCCGGGCAGCGGCGGAGTTGTGCGTCACCGACAGCGCGGTCAGCCACCAGATTCGCCAGCTCGAAGAGCAATTGGGCGTGACGTTGTTCATCCGTGAAGGCCGGCAGATTCGCCCGACGATGGCCGCCGGACGCCTGATGCAAAGTTTGCAGCAGGCCTTCGAACTGATCGGCGATGCCTGTGATGAACTGCGTGACCCGTCATCGCTGGCGGTGTTGCGCCTGGCGGTAACTGCCGAGCTGGCGCAAAAGTGGTTGATGAGTCGCCTGACGGATTTCTACGCGCGCTATCCGCACATCACCTTGCACCTCTACGAACAACCGATCGATGCCACGGCGCCGGGCGAAGACATCGACCTTGCGATCACTTACGGTACCGGCCCGGTGGACAGCAGCGCGTACTTCGTCAGGCCCTTGCCGGCATTGCAGTTCTTCCCGGTGTGCAGCCCCGGCCTGTTCAACCAGGGCACCTTGAAAACCCCAAAGGATCTGGCGCGTCACTGCCTGCTGCACGACGATCAGGACGGCAAGACCTGGACCGCCTGGCTCACCAGCCATGCCGGTGATCAGCGCCCCGAACGGCAGCTGTATTTCGCCCACGCCGGTTTGGCGCTGGAAGCGGCGGCTCAAGGCCAGGGTGTGGCCATGGGCGATAACTTGACCGCGCAGGAGGATTTGCTCAGCGGTCGTCTGGTCCGGCCGTTCACTTCAAGCATGACGGCACTCGGCCAATACGCGCTGGTGTGTGAGCGAGTGAGGCTGGAGCGCCCCGCAGTGGCGCAGATGCTGGAATGGTTCAATGATCAGCTGATCGATTGATGAGTTGAATTCAAGTATTCCGAAATAATCATCGTTGGCGAGGAGGGCGCCGGCGACCGTAGCCTGTGGTCATTCCAATCCCCGCTGATGAGGTTTGACCATGGCACGTTTGCTCGACTCCACCCCCAAACTTGATGGTTTCCGTTTGCCCGGCGAGTTCGAAACCAAGTCCGGCTGCTGGCTCGGCTGGCCGGAGCGCACCGACGTCTGGCGCAATGGCGCCAAGCCTGCGCAGAAAGTCTGGGTGCAAATCGTCACCGCCATCTCCCGCAGCGAACCGGTCACCGTGTGCGCCTCCGCCGCGCAATTCGCCACCGCTCGCCGCCAATTGCCGCCTCAAGTGCGGGTGGTGGAAATGACCTGCAACGACACCTGGTTCCGTGACAGTGGCCCGTGCTTTGTGGTCAACGACGACAGCGGTGAGGTACGCGGCGTGGATTTCGAGTTCAACGCATACGGCGGCCTCGACGGCGGCCTCTATTACCCGTGGGACAAGGACGATCAGATCGCCAGTAAAATCCTCGAAATCGAACGGTTCGACCGCTACCGCGCGCCGCTGATTGCCGAACTGGGCGGTATCCAGAGCGACGGCCAGGGCAGCATTCTCACCACCGAACAATGCCTGCTCAACCGCAATCGCAACCAGCATTTGGGCAAGGAAGAAGTCACCCGGCGATTGACCGATTACCTCGGCGCCGAGCAAATAATCTGGCTGCCACGTGGCTGCAAATTCGACGAAACCGACGGCCATGTCGACGATCTCGCCTGCTTCGTGCGCCCCGGTGAAGTGGTGCTGCAATGGACCGACAATCGCGATGATCCGCAATGGGAAATCTACCAGGAGGCCTACGACATTCTGCGCAGCACCCGCGACAGCCGTGGCCGCGAGCTGAAAGTGCACAAGCTGCCGCAACCGGATGTGCTGGAATGGACCGCCGAGGAAGCCGAAGGCCTGGATCAGCAAGACAGCACTCTCACCCGTCAGGCCGGGACGAAAATCTGCGCCTCGTATATCAACTATTACGCCGGCAATTCCTCGATCGTGGTGCCTTTGTTTGGTGATCGCAACGATCAGGCCGCACAGGCGACCCTCGCCGAACTGTTCCCGCAACACAAAATCGTCGGTATCGAAAACTCCAGGGAAATCCTCCTCGGCGGCGGTAACGTCGCGTGCATCACCATGCCGCAGTACGCAGGCAATGCCTGCAACAAAAAGGGAGTCTGATCATGGGCCTGCACAAACTGACTCAAGCATTACTGCTGGTGCTCGCACCCCTGTGTGTGCAGGCCGCCGACACCGCCAAACCGGTGGTCAATCTGTACATCTGGGGCGAGTACCTGGCCCCGGACACCCTGAGCAATTTCGAGAAGAAAACCGGCATTCACGTGGTGGCCGACCACTTCGACTCCCTGGAAACCGTCGAGACCAAACTGCTCACCGGCCGTAGCGGCTATGACCTGGTGCTGACCGCGGGGCAGCATTTATCCCGGGCGATCCAGAGCGGTGCGATTCAAACCCTGAACCCGCAACAACTGCCGCATTTTGCCGGCGTGGGTGACGAGTTCCGCCAGCACATGGCGGTGTTCGATCCGGGCAATCGCTACGCCGGGATCTACGCCTGGGGCACCACTGGCGTCGGCTATCAGGAAGAGGCGATCAAGCAGCGCCTGCCCGACGCACCAAGAGACAGTTGGGCCATGCTGTTCGACCCGGCGGTGGTGTCGAAATTTGCCGATTGCGGGGTGAGTTTGCTCAACGATCCCAACGAAGTTTTCGCCGCGGTCATGAAGTACATGGGGCTGGACATCAACCGTCAGAACCTCGATGACCTGAAACGGGCCGAGCAGCAACTGGCCAAGATTCGGCCCTACATCCGCTACTTTGACAACGACCTGAACATCAGCGACCTCGCCAACGGCAACACCTGCGTCGCCATGTCGTGGAACGGCAACGTGGCCATCGCCGCCGGACAGGCCGACGCTGCGAACAAGCCGTTCAAGCTGAGTTATCGGATACCGAAGGAGGGCACGTTGATCTGGTTTGACGCGATGGTCATTCCCAAGGATGCGCCGCACCCGCAGGCAGGACTGGCGTTGATGGATTATCTGATGACGCCGGAGGTGATTGCGCCAATCACGGATACCATCCATTACGCCAATGCGATTACGGCGGCGGACGGGTTGATTGATCCTGCGATTCGCAATGACCCGGGGACGTATCCGTCGGCTGAGGTGAGGGCTTCGTTGTATAGCAAGAATGACAATGGCAAGGCGTTTAACCGGGCGTTGATTCGGGCGTTCAGTCGTTTGAAGTCGGGGTTATGACTGGAACAGGCAGCTTTGGAACACGCCACAAATACCACGCCGCCACCGTCCGAAACGGACGCCACCCCAGCCCGATCTCAATCATCTGCTTGCGATTGGGCTGTACCTCCAACCCCTTCATCCGCCGATATCCCTCTCGCACCCCGAAATCATCGGCCGGCAAAATATCCGGCCGTTCCAGGCTGTAGATCAGCAACATCTCAACCGTCCAGCGCCCAACCCCACGCAGGGTGATCAAGCGTTCGATCAACGCTTCATCATCCATCGCCACTGCCTCAGCGTAATCCGGCACCACACCGTCCAGCGCCGCTTGGGCAATGCCCTGAATGGTCGCGATCTTGCTCGCGGAAAACCCGCAACTGCGCAGTTGATCGAACTCAGTCGCGACTATCTGTTCAGGCCTCGGGAACGCGCCCGTCCCAAACAACGCCAGTAGCCGACCGACAATCGCATCCCCGGCCTTCGCATGCAGTTGCTGGTAGGCAATCGCCCGCACCAGCGACTCATAAGGATCGCGAGCCGCATGGGGCTGATGCAGGCAAGGGCCGATGGCGGCGATGTGGCGGCGCCAGTCCTCATCGATGGACGAGAGAAACTCGGTGGCGGGCAGATAGGCGTCGGGCATGGGGTCAAGCTTTCCCGGACGGCGCCAACAGGGCGTTCACTTCGCCATAGGTGAAGGCCTTGAGATCACGGCTGTCGAGTGTCCCTGTTTCCAGAAAGCTCTTGGCCAGTGCGCTCATGGCGCCGTAAAGAAACTCGGCGATGCGTGAACCCGCGCTCAAACGGCGTACGCCGAGCGCTTTCAGCTCTTCGGGCGATGGCAATCCGGGGAGTCCGAGCACGTTCACCGGCAGCGTGGTGCCCTGGCAGAGCGCAGCGATCTCGTACTCGGCGGTGACGCCAGCCGCGAACAAACCATCGGCACCGGCCGCCTGATACAGCGCGGCGCGCTTGAGCGTCTCGGCCACGCGATCTTCGGCGGGCACCAGGCTCTTGAGGTACACATCGGTCCGGGCATTGATGAACAGCTTCACATTTCGGCGACTGGCAACCTGCCGAGCGATTTCGATCTTGCGCACCAGCAGCTCGGGCGGGGACGCACCGTCCTCGATATTGATCCCGACGGCCCCGGCGCCAATCACCGCATCGATGAGATCGGCCACCCGCGTCAGGTCATCGGAATAACCGGCCTCGATGTCCACGGTCAACGGCAGCGAGATCACTCGGGCGATGGACTCGACCGTTGATATCAGGCGCTCAAGGGGCAGGGCATTGCCATCCGGATAACCGTGAGCCCAGGCCACCGCCGCGCTGCTGGTGGCAACGGCTTTGCTGCCCAGTTGCTCCACGATTCGCGCCCCAGCGGCATCGGCGACGTTGGTGAGAATCAGCAGGCCGTCCTGGTGCAGCTGGTGAAATTGATTGTCGAGCGTGTCCATCGAATGTCCTTCCTTATGACTTTTTGAGAAGCCTGCAAGTAATCAGAATGCGAGTGGTTGCGTGATTTGCACTGCCGCTTTTTCCAGCCTTAGCAAGAACGCCTTGCGTGGTTGTCCTCCACCATAGCCGGTCAGCGAGCCGTCTGCGCCGATCACCCGGTGACAGGGCACAACAATCGAAAGACGGTTATGCCCGTTGGCCAGGCCCACGGCGCGACTGGCGCCGGGCTTGCCCAACAACGCCGCAATGGCGCCGTAGGTGCTGGTCTGGCCGTACGGGATCTTCGCCAGTTCGGCCCAGACCTGCCGGGCGAAATCGCTGCCAGGCAAGTGTAGTGGAACGTTGAAGTCAGTGAGTTTGCCGGCGAAATACTGCGTCAGTTCGGCTTCAATCTGCTGCAAATGCGCGTTATGTCCTGGCGCGACGGCATAGCCGTATCGATTCTGCAATTCTTCGACTTCCTTGGTCAGCGCTGGCCGATCAAGAAACTCCAGCAGCACCAGCCCACGTCGTTCGGCCATGGCGATCATCGGCCCCAGCGGTGTGGTCAGGCGAGTGAACAGCAGTGGCTCGCTGTTGGCGGCGCGGCCGGGCGTGATGTTGAAGGACTTTTGAAACGCATCGCGAAACCCGCTCAGGGATTCGTAACCCGAGTCGAACGCCGCATTGTCGATGGAGTTGCCCTGTTTGATCCCGCCCAACGCCATGCCCAGGCGTCGGGTGCGCAGCCAGGCGTGAAAGGTCATGCCGAAATGCTGCTTGAACCAGCGGCGCAGTTTCAGCGGTTCGATGCCCTCGGCCAGCAGTCGGGTATCGGTCCAGCGCTGCTCGGAGTCGGCATCCACCGATTTGAGCAGCTTCTGCACCCAGTCCGGGGCGATGGCCGCCGCGTCCAGTGGTTTGCAGCGCAGACAGGCGCGATAGCCCGCGGACATGCACTCATCGGCATGGGCGAAGAACTCGACGTTCTCCGGTTTCGGTTTGCGCGCCGTGCAACTGGGGCGACAGAAGATGCCGGTGGTTTTGACCGCGGTAAAGAACACCCCCTCGTAGGCGGTGTCTCGTTCGAGCATGGCGCGAACCATCTCGGCGTGGGGCGGAAGCAAAGCGTTTTGTAGGTTCATGGAGTGAGCATAAGACGCGTCGCCCAACGCCTCCACCGGAAAATCGACAGAGAATTCCAGTCATTCGTCATGAAGGCTGCCTAATGGTTATGTCGGTGATGGATGTCCGGAAAATGTGGATGACTGTGGCGCAGCGGCGTGTGTTCATGTTCGTGACTGTGAGGCTCGGTTCCGTCCCACTGAAACGAGTGCTCATGTTGATGATGCTCGTCATGCGCATGGCGATGAGCATGCTTGAGCGCCTCATGTTGATGCTCGTGGGCATGACGTTCCTTGAGGTGAATCCATACCCCAAGGCCCATCAACAGCGAAGCGGCCCAAAAGGTCAGCGTGACGGGTTCATCCAGCAGCAGGATGGCGATTGCCGCGCCGAGGAAAGGTGCCGTGGAAAAGTAGGCGCCGGTACGCGCAGTGCCCAGGCCTCGGAGTGCCAGAACGAACAACACCAGGCTGATGCCATACCCCAGGAAACCGACGATCAACGTAGGCCCCAGCACCGTCATGTGCGGCAGTTTTGCGCCGAGCAACAGCGCCAGAGCGCAGTTCACCGACCCGGCGACCAACCCCTTGATGCCGGCAATAAACAGCGCATCCGAGGCCGATACCTTGCGCGTCAGGTTGTTATCGATCGCCCAGCACACGCAGGCCAGTGCTACCGCCAACGGTCCGATCCAGCCCTGTGACTGCGCCGGGTTCTGGGGCCACGCAAGCAGTAAGCCACCGGCGACGATTGCCAGCATTCCGGCGACGATGCGCCGGTCAGCGTTCTCCTTGAATACCACCCAGGCCAGGACGGCGGTCAATACCGATTCGAGGTTGAGCATCAGCGAGGCCGTGGCGCCGGCGGTCAGGGTCAAACCGAACATCAGCGCCACCGGCCCGAGCACGCCGCCAAAAGCGATGGCGCCGATCAGCCATGGCCACTCCGACGATTTCAGGCCGCTGGGCTGCCAGCCTCGGTCGCGCAAAAGTCTGACGAGCGTCAGGCCCAGACCGCTGCCCAGGTACAACAACCCGGCCAAAAGGATCGGCGAAAGGTTCAAGCCCAGCAATTTGGCCAATGGCGTACTCGCGCCAAAAAGAGCGGCAGCACCAAGGGCGTAGACAACGTTCAGGTTCATTCAAGGCTCGTTGGGTATTGATACGGGATCAAACGCAGTTTGAACCTGCGTTGCGTCCAGTCAATCCATAACCTCAGGCCCGGCGCGCCATCAGCAACACCGAAGCCGCCGCCGACAACAATCCCGCGCAGCAACGATTGAATAGCCGCTTGCCCCGGGGGTCGGCGAACCAGCGGCGCATATGCAGGCCCATGTAGGCGTAGGCACCGATGGCGATCCATTCCAGCACCAGGAACAACGCGCCCAACACGGCGAATTGCGGCGATACGGCTTGGGTCGAGTCGACGAACTGGGGCAGAAACGCGGTGAAGATCAGGATCGCTTTCGGATTACCGGCCGCCACCAGGAACTCCTGCCGCGCCAACGCCAGCATCCCCACCGGCGCGCCCGCCACCACGTTTTCCGCCCCGGAATCGGCGCGCCACAATTGCCAGGCGAGGTAGAGCAGATACGCCGCCCCCAGAATCTTGATCCCGTAGAACAACAACTCCGACGTTTGCAGCACCACCGCCAGCCCCGCCGACGCGAGGGCGATCATGCCGGCGAACGCGAGCAGTCGACCGATCCCGGCGACACAGGCGATGCGATAGCCGTAGCGGGTCGAGTTGCTGACCGACAACAGGTTGTTCGGCCCGGGCGCCATGTTCAGGGCGAAGCAGGCCGGAAGAAAGAGGGTGAGGGTGGCGAGGTCCATGGCGGGGCTCCAAAAGCAGGAGCGGTATTTTTATCACAGGCGTGGGGTGGCTTGACCCATACAGTGGTGGACATCGGTCGCGGTACAGCTGAGGGGTGTTTTGTTCAATACAGCCATCAGGTCGCTCTTTACCTTGAGGCCTCATTCAACTGAATTGAAGAAGGTCTGTGATGAGTCTGATTATCTCGATGGCGGCGTTTGCACTGGTGGCCTCGATAACCCCAGGGCCGGTGAATATCGTGGCGTTGAGTTCCGGCGCGCAATTTGGTTTTCGCGCCAGTCAACGGCATGTGGCCGGGGCGACGCTGGGTTTCGTCGTGTTGTTGGTATTGATGGGATTAGGGCTGTATGAAGTGTTGCAACGATGGCCAGCGCTGACGCAGGTGGTGCAATGGGCGGGTGTGGCGTTCCTGTTGTACATGGCCTTCAAGTTGGCCGCCGACAATGGGCATCTCGATGCGAAGGAGTCAGGCCGTGCGCCGTCGATGTTGTACGGCGCGGTCATGCAATGGCTCAACCCGAAAGCCTGGCTGGCCTGTGTGGCGGGCATGGGCGCTTTTGTGGCGGATGGCGAGGCGCGGCTGGTCTGGCAGTTTGCCGCGGTGTATCTGGTGGTTTGCTACGTGTCGGTCGGCTGTTGGGTCTATGCCGGGACGTTTTTACGTGGGTATTTGAGCAACGCCAAAGGCATGCGGTTGTTTAACCGAAGCATGGCGTTGCTCTTGGTGGTGTGCGCGGGATATTTGATCCGGGCTTAGGCGCTGCGCATCAACCCAGACCGCTCAGTGCATTTTCTACCGGTAGCGGCAGGGCGTTGAACCGATTGGCTCGCAGTTCCGTGATGGCATAGATGGCGCGCGCCGTGCGGCCATTTCCGTCGACAAAACTGTGGTAGCCCAGGAATGCACCCAGCATCTGTTTACCGAAGTGCTCATGAGCCGAATCCAGGGCTGCCAGGTGTTTTTCCAGCATCGCTGCGCCCGAAACGTTGGACGGGTAACGCGCTTGAGCAGTAGGGCTGCGCAAGGCATCTGTAGCTTCGGGCACCAGACGCCGATGCAGTTCTTTGTAAACGGCAGGGTCGGTCAGGGACTTGCCATTACCGCTGAACTCGCGAAGCAAGGTCCTGATGTTATCAACCTCGTTTCGAGAGCTCGACGCTTTGAGAATCCAGGCAGCGGCTCGATCAGCGTTGTCGGTCAAGGGGCCCGGGTTAAAGGACACATCGTCGAGAAAGCCGCTGTAGGGTGCTTTGCCAAGGTCCGAAGCGAGCAATGTTTTTTGATGTTGATTCATGGCCGTCAGGTTTTTGTACTCCACCTCCACAAGGTCGTTGAACAGCTCCGGCAGTGTCGTGTGATCCTTGAACTGTCGCAGGTTATCCAGGGAAAACTTTTGCGCTTGCTGGCGTATCAACGAATCGACAACGTCCGAACCCAGGACCTTCTTCAGCGATTGAGCGGTGTCAGACTGGCGTGCGAGGTCGGTCAACGAGCCTTCAAACAAATGCTGAAGCTCCGTTTGGGGAACGTTCTTGAGCAACTTTGCATCATCGGCTTGCAGGTGCTTGAGCACATGTTCAGCGGTTTCGAGCCCATCGCTTTTAAACAGCGCTCGCGCATGCGCTACGGTGTCGAGGCTCATGCGGATCCGCGCGGCCGCACCGGTGTGGTCGAGGGCGCGCAGCAGGTTGTAGGAATGGGCGCCTGTCAGGCGATACAGCTGCACCCTGACGATATGCGCCGCAGCGGCAGTATGGCCGGCGAGTTTTATCGCGCCTCTGCCAATCAGTTTTACACCGCCCTTGATCAGGGTCGGTATTCCGTCCAGCGGGTTCAACAGGGAAACGACGGTGCGCGTGCCAATCCGGGAGGCGGACAACAATTTTGTGGCCAATGACGCGCTCTTTCCAACGGCCTTGCCCACTTGTGCCGGCACGCTGGCAAAGACAAAGGCAACAACCGCCGCGTCCATCACGCAACTGGCGATCGCGCCCCGCTGCCTGGCCGGAACACCGGAAGACAAACCTTCGATGCATTCCTTGAACGGAATGATCAAATTCAACAGCGTATTAAAGATGACATCGAACTTTTCCGCCGCCAGTTCCTGTTCCGTGCTGTCACGGCCCATGTCCGCCAGTTCACTTTCGGTCAGGAAGGGATGCTGCTCAGCGATCAGGTCGCTGATGGCTTTTATGCGCTCGGCGTTGAAGTAAGCCATCGGTTTATTGGAGTGGGTCGGGTGCGACGCACTGTCGAATTCACCTATCTTGCGCACGAATACCGAAGACGTCGTATCACTGCGCGGCGCAGCGTTTTTAAAGTAGGCATCCAGATCCAGTGGCGCATCCAGAAGGCCGTTGTCTTTGACAAAGTTGCCCCGTGTGCCGTCCTGTTCATAAGTAAACAAGTATTGACCGACTTTCTCCCTGAGTTCCGGCGTGCTCCGGCATTCAGAGCGCAACGGGAACAGCTCGAAGCAGCGAACCAGCGTGCCTTGATATTCCGCACAAATAATCACGCCGTAACGGCCCGTTCGCTCCCGTGTCGCCTCGGGTATTGATCCTAAGTAAATATGCTGTTTGTAGGCTTCTACACGGTAGATAGCCAATCGCCCATGTTCGATAAATCTTTTGTCGGATTTCTCCAACTGTGAAAACACATAGCGAATCGTGGTCGACAGGCCGGATATCAGTTGGTTGTAGTGATTGTGCACGGCTGTTTCATATAGGTCGGCAACCGGGTACAGCTGCTTGAGCCTGGGAAATTCCTGATAAATATCGCGGCCCCTGATACGCCCCCAGTCTTGCGTTTGAAGTTGGTCGCTCATGTACAAGTCCAACACCGACACTTTGCTTGCGCCACCGCCACCGGAGCCCCGCTGTTTGACCAGCCGTTCATGAGGGTCGCAGGCCGGTACGTACGATGTCAGCTCTTTCAATGCGAGGGCTTTGCGCCGGGGAATTGGCTTGTTGATCGCGTCAAGCGCGGTAGACAGCGTCTCGACATGCTCGTTATAGGCCTCGATGCCTTTATTGATCGTTTCGAGGCTCAGGTTGCCGTCAGCGTCGCGTTGGATCAGTCCATTCATCAATGCCCACGTAACGACCGGGTCAATCCCCGCCGTGGCGTGCAAATCATTGAGTTGCGGGGTGAGCCCCGAGATCGGGCTAAAGCCCAGCAAGTGTTCATAGGTCATGCGCCGGGAGCAACCGGGAACAATGCTTTCGGCCAGGCCCACGGCTTGGCAGAGGATGACCCAGCCCGGGGTCCCGAGCTTCAACGACGGGGGTAGTTCGCGCACCAGATACTCCGGTGCCATACCCGCCAATGCCAGTTCTGCCACCAGGGGGGCGATGAGTTTATTGAGCTTGAAGCGCTGAATCAGATGCGCTTCCAGGTCGTTGCGGACATCGCAAGGCCGGCGCTGAACCTGGGCTGAGGAGTAAAGGTTGAACCCTGCAAACGTCGTGTTGGCCGTGTCTACCTCGGGATCGAGGTCCAGCAGCATGGCGGCGATCAGCAACTGATCGACAAATTGTTTCGACGCCTTGGGGCCTGACTCGTCGGTGAACCAACCCAGCGCATCAATGTAGTTTTGCCCGGTTTCATCCAGCAGGCGCGCGTCGCTGATCAGCCGTTGCAAGCGGTACTCGAGGCCCTGCGGCTGCTTGTCCGATCCTGCGTTTTCCATCACCAGCGATGCGCCAAAGTATTCGGCCAACGGCATTTCGTTGCCGGTCAGTTGCGCGGTGATGTCACGAATAATCGCGCGTTTGCTCTTGGTTAACTCGAAGGGCGAATCCTCTGGAGCGTCCAGCAGCTCCCAGTAGTTACCCGTGTCCGGCAGGTCCGGAATAACGGCGAAGTTGAGCAGGTCAATCAGCGCTTTGGTACTTTCTTCATCGGTGGGCAGTGGCAAGTTGTGAAAACGCAGCCATTGGCCAACGGCAATTCGATCATTGGAAGATATGAAGCCGCCCATGAGTCTGGCCATCTTTGCCAGTAACGCCAGATTCTGTTTGAACTCGGCAACGCCGGTAATATGAGAGGTGATGTCGACGCGCGCGAAGAAGCGGTTGGTGGCCTGTTCAGCTACATCGCCAGAGCGACCGAAAGAGCTGATGTCTTCCCGGACGTAATAAAGACGGCCTTCTTGGTCAACATGAAAAGTGGCGTGTTCGCGGATAAATTGTTCGGCGCGGATGTTCATGAAGTCGGGCTGTCGAATCATTCGCGACAAAAGAAAGGCGCTGCTGTGATGAACTTCATGGAAGGCGGAGTTGGGCACGCAGGAAACGGCCAGTCGATCCCACGGCCACGCCAAGGCCTGGTGAAATAACTCATCCCCCATGGCGTTGGTGAGCGCTTCGGTAATCGCCATTCGTTGGCGTTCATCGCCGGAAGTCAGGTTGGCCTGTTCTTGCAATTGCATGATTTAAGTTCCATCTTCGAGTGAGTGAGTAAGTTTCCTGGTTGGCGGGAACTTACCCATTACGCTAATTGAACTGATGCGCGTTGTTGTTTTAGCTATATGTCCATATATGTATAAAACAGACGTGGGGTGAGCAAGGTGTCGGGTGGCGTGCCAAATACCTTAGGGGGGCGATGTGTTGCAGTATGTATATGCGAAAGTTTGCCGCGGGTTCTTTTATTGATGACGGCTGATGTCAACTCCGATATTGCCCCGGTGTCGCCGCCAAATGCTGTTTAAATACCCGTTGAAAATGCGCCTGATCGGCAAACCCGGCTTCAAGTGCCACATCGGCAATCAATTTGCCGCTACGCAACCGCTCCCGGGCGAACTGGATTCGCTGGTTGAGCACAAACGCGTGGGGCGTCATGCCGTAATGCTGTTTGAACGCACGGATCAAGTAGGACGGCGATAGCTGAGCCGCCTCGCAAATGTCTTCGAGCTTGAGCATTTGCGTGCAGTTGTCGCGGATGTAATCGGCCGCCCGTTCCAGTTTGAAATTGGGCTCGCGCAGCGGTTGATCAATCGGATTGAGCCGCTGCTGCACGTCGGTGAAAAACTCCACGGCCGCGCTTTGCTTGCGCAACACGTCTTGCTGCGCATCGACCAGCACGTCGTACAAACCCTTCAGGCCGACAAACAGGTCGCTGTCGTGAGTGTGGGTGATGGAAAATCGGCGAAACGCCAAGTCCTGGCTGAAACCGAACTGGTGCTGCAAATCGGTCAGCCAGGGTGTCTCGACGTACAGCATCAGGTACGACCACGGCTGGTCATCGATGGGATTGCAGGCGTGGACATCACCGGGGTTCATCAGCACCACGGTGCCGGCACTGACCTGAAACTCCGATTGCTCGTGGAGGTAGGTACTGCGCCCGGCCGTGATCGCACCGATGGAAAAGTGCTCATGAGAATGCCGGGTGTAGCAGACCTCGCGGCCGTCGGCGATGGAGCGGGCTTCGATGAAGGGCAGGGCGTCGTCGCGCCAGAAGCGCGGGGCTTTGTCAGCGTCTTTGGCAGCGGCGGGCTTCATGGTCAGCGTCCTCGGCAGGTCAGCGTCGAAGTGTATTAGCTCTCGCCGTTAAAGGCTCGTTGCAGCGCTGCGATGTCGAGTTTTTTCATCTGCAACATCGCCGCCATGGCGCGTTGTGATTTTGCCGTGTCAGGGTCTTTCATCATGTCCATCAGGACCACCGGTACGATCTGCCAGGACACGCCGAATTTGTCCTTGAGCCAGCCGCATTGCTGGGCCTCAACGGGTCCGCCCGCGGACAGACGCCCCCAGAAGTGGTCGACTTCTTCCTGAGTATGGCAATTGACCTGAAATGAAACCGCTTCATTGAACGTGAAGATGGGACCGCCGTTGAGGCCGGTAAAACTCTGTCCGTCCAGTTCGAAACTGACCGTCATCACCGAGCCTTCGGGCCTGCCGTGAATCTCCTGACCGGCCTTGCCGTAGTGGGTGGTGGCGCTGATTTTCGAATGATCGAAGATCGCACAGTAGAGCTTCGCGGCCTCCTCGGCCTGATTGTCAAACCACAGGCAGGGCGTGAGTTTTTGAACGCGGTGCATGGTGTCGCTCCTCTACGGATTACTCAGGCTGGACTTTCAGCGTAGTCAGCCTGCAGTCGATTGGCTGGACCGTAGATCGACAAGTGGGTCTGTAGATTTGCATTCGCTGGAGTCGATATGATGCATGCGATGACCATCATCGGGCCGACCTTGCTCAAAATCGGCTACGTGATGCGTCTTCTGGCGCAGCATCGGCTGGGTAAAAATCTGGTCGGCGCTGTGGCCTGAAGGCGACGGCTCAGCGACGGCCCAGCCCTCCTTTTTCAGCGATCCACCGGGTGGCCAAATCAATAAAGGCCCGCAGTTTTGGCGGTGTCTGGGTGCGGCTGGGGAAGTACAGGTACAACGCCGAGCTGAGTGGCACAAAGGGTTGCAGCACCCTTTCCAGACGTCCATCCGCCAACTCGTCGGCTATCTCCAGATCACAGGCATAGGCCAGGCCTGAACCGCTGCGTGCAGCCGCCACCAACAACCTGCGGTCATTGACGATCACGCCGCCCTCGACGCCCACGGTGAAGTCCCGACCCTCGCGGCGAAACTCCCAGCGATGCGCGCTGCCGGAGGTCGAGAAGCGAAAGCCAATGCATTCGTGTCGGGTCAGGTCTTCCGGGATGGCAGGTTTGCCAGCCTTGGCGAAGTACGCCGGGGAGCCCACCACCGTCCATTGCAGGTCAGGTGACAGGCGCACCGCGATCATGTCTTTTTCAATCGACTCTCCCAGGCGAATCCCGGCATCAAAGCCGCCGGCCATCAGGTCAACCGTGGCCTCGTCCAGGGAAATATCGAGAGTGACTTGCGGGTAGGCCTCGCGGAACAGCGGAATCAGCGGCCCCATCAACAAGGCCCCGGACAATCGCGGTGCCGTGAGTCGCAGCGTGCCCATGGGCTGATCACGGAAACCGCTGAGCACCGCCAGGGCTTCATCGATTTCACTGGCCGCCGGACGCAAGCGGGCAAACAGACTGGCGCCGGCTTCGGTCAGTGCCACTCGGCGCGTGGTGCGCTGAAACAGCAGCACGCCGGTGCTGATTCATATCGGCGCCATTATGAAAGAGCGTTTCATAGTGCTTGTAACACGAGGGCATTTTTCCAACCAATGTTCCTGCGTACCTTGCGCTTACCCCACTGCAAACAAGGATTCGCGAACATGACTACTTCCCAAAACTTCAAACGTGTCTGGCTCATCACCGGCGCTTCTCGCGGCATCGGCGCCAAGATCGCTGCCGCCGCACTGGCCAATGGCGATGCCGTGGTCGCTACCGCCCGTGACGCCAGCAGCATCACCCAGCGTTTTCGCGAGCAGCCAGGCTTGCGGGCCGCCACCCTTGATGTGAACAACGAAGGCCAGGGCGTTGCGGTTGCCAAGTCGGCCATCGACCACTTTGGGCGCATCGACGTGCTGGTCAACAATGTCGGCTTCGGCGTGCTCGGCGCGGTGGAAGAAGCCAGCGCCGATGAAGTGCGCCGCGTGTACGAAACCAACGTCTTCGGCTTACTGAATGTCACGCGCGCCGTTCTGCCGCACATGCGCGCCGCTCGTAGTGGACATGTGATCAATCTTTCCTCCGTGGGTGGTTACACGTCGGGTCCGGGCTTCGGCGTCTACTGCTCGACCAAATTTGCCGTCGAAGGCTTGAGCGAGGCGCTGCACGCCGAGCTGGCACCGCTGGCCATCAACGTGACCATTGTCGAGCCCGGTTACTTCCGTACCGAATTCCTTGAAGGCAATTCGCTGGTCGAATCCCCGGCCTCGATCGCCGACTACGACAGCACGGCGGGCGAGGTGCGTAAAATTGCCAAGGCCGTGACCCTGAATCAGCCTGGCGACCCGGACAAGCTCGCCCAAGCCATGATCACCCTGATGGAAGCGCAAAAAGCCCCGCTGCGCTTACCGCTGGGCAGCGACTGTGTCGCGGCGATCGAAGCCAAGAACACCTTCGTCGCTGAGGAGTTGCAGACGTGGCGTGAGCTGTCGGTGTCCACCGACTTCTAAGCCACCACCCGCTCTGTGTAGCAGCTGCCGAGCCCGCGAGGCTGCGTTCGGCGACGAAGTCGTCGTGAGGTCGGGCGCTGCGGTGTGCCAGAAAAACTGCGTTCGCAGGGTTTACGACGACTTCGTCGCCGAACGCAGCCTCGCGGGCTCGGCAGCTGCTACAGAGCGATCCTGTTCGCCTTCATCGTGTGACCGGTGGTCGATGAACCGGTCTCGCCCGGCAATTTGCGCTTAGCTGTAGGGATAACCCGAGGCGCGCGTGGGTTCTGAATCGCCACAGCGACGCCCCTTCAGAACACCGTGAGTCTGAGGAAATTCGCAATGCTGACCCTCAACATCAATGGCAAGGACCAGGTGCTGGATGCCCCCGCAGACATGCCGCTGCTGTGGGTCCTGCGCGATGTCGCGCATCTGACCGGCACCAAATTCGGTTGCGGCATCGCCCAGTGCGGGGCCTGCACCGTGCACGTCGACGGCGCGCCACTGCGCTCCTGCATCACGCCCGCCACGGCCGTGGCCCACGGGCAAAAAATCCTCACCATCGAGGGCCTGTCTACCGACGGTTCGCACCCGGTGCAACAAGCCTGGGCCGAACTCGATGTGGTCCAGTGCGGTTACTGCCAGTCCGGGCAGATCATGTCGGCGGCGGCCTTGCTGGCGAAGATTCCCAAGCCCACCGACAGCGACATCGATCAGGCGCTCTCCGGCAACATCTGCCGCTGCGGCACCTACCCAAGGATCCGCGCAGCGGTCAAACGCGCCGCCGAGATCGGTTGATGCCACGTTGACGGGAGTCCGAACAATGAACAGCCTCAATCCTCTGTCACGCCGCGGTTTCCTCAAGGGCAGCGCGGTGCTGGGCGGTGGTCTGGTGGTGGCGTTTGTCATCCCCGGTGGTCATCGCTTTGCCATCGGCGCCGAGAATCAAGGCAATGTTTTCGCGCCCAATGCGTTTTTACGGATCGGCAATGACAACAGCGTCACCATACTGCTCGGCCATTCGGAAATGGGCCAGGGCATCTGGACCGGCCTGACCATGCTGATCGCCGAAGAACTGGACGCCGACTGGTCGAAGATCCGTGTCGAACATGCACCGGCCTCGGCCGCCGAGTATGGCCTGGCCGGGTTTGGCGGGATGCAAATCACTGGCGGGTCCACCTCGACCTGGATGGAGTTCGACCGCTACCGGCAGGCCGGTGCAGCGGCGCGTTTGATGTTGATCGATGCGGCGGCCAAACGCTTCAACGTCGCGCCCTCCGGGATTCGCACCGAATCGGGTGTGGTGATTGCCGGCGATCAAAGCGCCACCTACGGCGAACTGGCCGATGACGCCGGCAAGCTGCCGGTGCCGGATCCGGCGACGATCAAGCTCAAGGAGTCCAAGGACTGGAAAATCATCGGCAAACCGACCAAGCGCCTGGACACGCCGGAGAAAATCACTGGCCGCGCCAAGTTCGGCATGGACGTGCAGTTCGACGGGCTGATGACCGCCATGGTCGCGCGCTCGCCGGTGTTCGGTGGCAGCGTCAAATCCTTCGAAGGCGCCGAAGCGCTGGCGATCCCGGGCGTGCACAAAGTGGTGCAGGTGCCCACCGGGGTGGCGGTGATTGCCGACCATTACTGGGCGGCGAAGCTGGGGCGCGATGCGTTGAAGATTGATTGGGACTTGGGGCCGAACACCGGGCTCGACAGTCAGAAGCTGCTGGAAAGCTTCCGCAAACTCGCTGCCACCCCTGGCGCTTCGGCCAGTCAGGCCGGTGATGTCGCGGCGGGTCTGGGGAAAGCGGCGAAGACCATTGATGTCGAGTACAGCGTGCCATACCTGGCCCACGCACCGATGGAACCGCTCAACTGCACGGTGAAAATCACCCAGGACAAATGCGAAATCTGGACCGGCACCCAGTTCCAGACGCTGGACCAAATGGTCGCCGGGAAAATCACCGGGCTCAAACCCGAGCAGGTGGAAATACATACCGAGTTTCTGGGCGGTGGTTTCGGTCGCCGGGCCAATCCAACCTCGGACTTTGTTGCAGAAGCTGTGGAAGTCGCCAAGGCAGCGGGCGCGCCGGTAAAAACCGTCTGGTCCCGGGAGGACGACATTCGCGGTGGGTACTACCGCTCGGCGTTCCTCCATCAGGCCCGCATCGGCCTCGATGCCGGTGGCCTGCCGATCGCCTGGAAGCATGTGATGGTCGGGCAGTCGATCATGGCGGGCACGTCATTCGAGGCGACCATGGTCAAGAATGGCATCGACAAGACGTCTGTCGAAGGGGTCGCCGACAGTCCGTACCTTAAGGGGTTGGCGAATCACCAGGTTGATCTGCATTCGCCGCAAACCGGCATCCGCGTGCTCTGGCTGCGTTCGGTGGGGCACACCCACACCGCGTTCGTGATGGAGTCGCTGATCGACGAACTGGCCGAGGCGGCCGGCAAGGATCCGGTCGAGTACCGACGAACCTTGCTCAAGGACCATCCGCGGCATCTTGGCGTGCTGAACCTGGCCGTCGAGAAAGCCAACTGGAAGGCGCCACTGCCGGACGGCCATGCGTTGGGTGTCGCGGTGCATGAGTCTTTCGGCAGTTATGTTGCCCAGGTGGCCGAGGTGTCCCAGGACAACCTGGCGATCCGCGTACACCGGGTGGTGTGTGCGGTGGATTGCGGCATTGCGGTCAACCCGATGAGCATCGCGGCGCAAATGGAATCGGCCATCACGTTCGGCCTCGGATTTACCTTGCACAGCAAACTGACCTTCAAGAACGGGCAAGTGGTGCAGTCCAATTACCACGACTATCAAGTGCTGCGGCTCAACGAAATGCCGGTGGTGGAAGTGCATATCTTGCCCAGCAGCGACAAACCCGGCGGCATCGGCGAGGCCGGTGTGCCGCCCACGGCGCCGGCAGTGGCCAACGCGGTGTTCGCCCTGACCGGCCAGCGCTTGCGGGAACTGCCGCTGCAACTGTCGGGGGTGTGAGATGAGACGACATCTGATTCTTGGCGCGGTGGTGTTGATCGGCTTGGTCGGCTACGCCGAAGACCTGTTCGCTGATGATAAGGAAGCCATCAAGGCGTTCGATACCGTGCAAAAGGTCTTCCAGAGCCCACGCTGCCAGAACTGCCATATTCCCGGCGATTCGCCGTTGCAATTCGACGCCGGGATTCCTCACGCAATGAACGTCGTGCGGGGCATGGACGGCAAGGGGGCGGCGGGTTTGCCCTGCGCTACCTGCCACGCCGAGAGTAATCCGCCGGCCAGTTACGGCGCTCACGCACCGCCAGGGGCGCCGCACTGGAGCTTGCCGCCAGCCGCGCACAAAATGGCCTGGATCGGTCTGCCGGCCGACCAGTTGTGCGCAATGATCAAGGACCGTTCCAGCAACGGTGACCGCGATTTCGCCGCGCTGATCAAGCATGTCAGCGACGACAAACTGGTGCTTTGGGGCTGGAATCCGGGTCAGGGAAGGGCGCCGGTGCCGGTGCCGCACGACATTTTCGTCACCCAGTTCAAGCTTTGGGCTGACGCGGGAGGGCCATGTCCGGTCGTGGGTAGTTGACCGGCGGTCCGTTAACAGGGAGCCAAACCGGGTATGGACGACTCTAAGCAATATACCCGCCAATGGAGTGAGTAATGCTGATCCCAGGCAAACCGGTAAAACCAGGCGCGTGCACCGACCCGTTGCGCACGCCACTGCAGGAGCGCGAGCTGCTGCGTGACTTGGCCCGCAAGGCCGAGGAGGAGTTGATGGGCGTGCAGATGGCGAGCATGGACGAGTTGACGCTGCTCTCCAACCGACACGGTTTTACAGCGCTGGCCCAACAAGGGCTGGATGTCTGCCAACAGCTGAAAAAGCCAGCGACGCTGCTGCTTTTCAATATTGATGACTTCAAACACATCAACTATCTCTATGGTCGTGCCGAGGGCGACAACGCCCTGAAAACCTTCGCTGATGTGCTGCGCATTGCCTTTCGCGAGAGCGATGTGATCGGCCGTTTGGGCAGCGACAAATTCGTTGCGTTGCTGAACGGCTCAAGCGTCGTGGAGATTCCCGCGATCAGGGCGCGACTCGAAGAAATACTCGAAGAGCGCAATGCCACGGTGCATCGCGGTTATGACATTCGCTTCAGCATCGGACAACTCGAGTGCAACCCTCAGCTCCCCGGCTCGATCGAGGAGCTGCTGGCACAAGCCGACGTATTCACTTGGCAAACAATTGACCTACGTCCTTGAATGCCTTGAACTCAAGCGCGTTGCCGCACGGATCGAAGAGAAACATCGTCGCTTGTTCACCTACCAATCCCTGAAAGCGAATGCCCGGTTCGATCACGAATCGGGTATCGAGGGATTTCAACCGTTCGGCCAGCGCCTCCCATTCCGCCATCCCCAACACCACACCAAAATGCGGCACCGGCACGTCATGACCGTCGACAGCATTGGTGTGCGCGGCTTCTTGAGTGGCGATTTTCGGCGCCAGGTGAATGACCAGTTGATGGCCGAAAAAATTGAAATCGACCCAATGATCGCTTGAGCGACCTTCTTCCAGGCCGAACACTTCGCCATAGAAATTGCGCGCGGCAGTCAGGTCGTAGACCGGGATGGCCAAGTGAAAAGGGGAGAGTTGCATCGGATGTGCCTCGACTGTCTGGATTCAGATTGAGTTTAGCCCTGTGCTTTTTGATTAAAAGACGATAATTTTTGCATCGAGCTCAAAATATTTAGATCAATCGAGAAGGCCATGCTGCGAGAACTGAAAACCTTCATTGCGGTAACGCGCTACGGCACGTTTGCCGCCGCCGGGATGCACATCGGCCTGACCCAGTCGGCCGTCAACGCGCAGATTCGCAATCTGGAACAGGCCCTGGGTATTCGTTTGTTCAACCGCACCGGACGTCAGGCGCTGCTCAATGCGGCGGGCCAGCCCCGTTTGTATTGATCGTGCCAGCGGACCTTGAAGGCGATGAGCCGTTGCAGATCCTCGTGAGCCATCCGCATGTGCGTTACGATCGCAATTCGTTCGGTGGAAGACTGGTGACGCGGTTTTTGCGCGAGCAGCAGATTGATGTGCAGGTGGCTTTGGAGCTGGATGAGCTGGAAGCGATCGTGAAGATGGTTGAATGCGGGTTGGGAGTGTCGCTGCTCCCCGAGGCGGGGCTATGGCTTGAACATGGGGCGAAGGTTCGGATCATCCCGTTGGGGGAGTTGACGTTCTATCGGGAGATTGTGTTGTTGCAGCGTTACAGTCAGCGTACACAACCGATCCAGCAGCTGTTTACGAAATGTCTGGGCGCCCAATAACCCTGTGGGAGCGAGCTTGCTCGCGATGACTGACTGACATTCAAAATTGATGTCGACTGACACTCCGTAATCGCGAGCAAGCTCGCTCCCACAGGGGGGCTGCATCAGGCCACAAATCGCAGGCATAAAAAAACCCGCCTCAAGAGGCGGGTTTTTTAATTGGCTGACCGAAGATTACTCTTCGAGGCTGCCCATGGCCGTGGTGTTGAAGCCACCGTCCACGTACATGATTTCGCCGCTGATGCCGGACGCCAGGTCCGAGCACAGGAAGGCGCCGGCGTTGCCGACTTCGTCGATGGTGACGTTACGACGCAGCGGGGTTTGCGCTTCGTTGGCGGCCAGCATCTTGCGGAAGTTCTTGATGCCGGAAGCGGCGAGGGTGCGGATCGGGCCAGCCGATACGCAGTTGACGCGGGTGCCGTCCGGGCCCAGGGAGCCGGCCAGGTAACGAACGCCAGCTTCCAGGGAAGCCTTGGCCATGCCCATCACGTTGTAGTTCGGCATGGTGCGCTCGGCGCCCAGGTACGACAGGGTCAGCAAGCTGCCGTTGCGGCCTTTCATCATTTCGCGACCGGCTTTGGCCAGGGCCACGAAGCTGTAGGCGCTGATGTCGTGAGCAATGCGGAAACCTTCACGGGTGGTGGCTTCGGTGAAGTCGCCATCCAGTTGGTCGCCCGGGGCGAAGCCGACGGAGTGCACGATGCAGTCCAGGCCGTCCCACTTCTTGCCCAGTTCAACGAAAACCTTGGCGATTTCTTCATCGCTGGCCACGTCGCACGGGAAGCACAGGTCAGGGTTGGAACCCCAGCTTTGTGCGAACTCTTCGACACGACCCTTGAGTTTGTCGTTCTGATAAGTGAAGGCAAGCTCAGCGCCCTCGCGATGCATGGCGGCAGCGATGCCGGATGCGATGGACAGCTTGCTGGCGACACCGACGATCAGTACGCGCTTACCGGCGAGAAAACCCATGTGTTGCTCCTCTCTTTCAGGTTATTGCGCAGTGGCCGGGGCCAGGAAAGCGGCTTCCAGCAACTGCTGTGTATACGGATGTTTGGGGGCCGCAAAAATACTTTGCGCGTCTCCCTGTTCGACCACTTGGCCTTGCTTGACCACCATCAACTGATGGCTCAGCGCTTTGACGACAGCCAGGTCATGGCTGATAAACAGATACGTCAGGTTGTACTTGGTTTGCAGTGAACGCAAAAGCTCCACCACTTGGCGTTGCACTGTCCGGTCGAGGGCCGATGTCGGCTCGTCCAGCAGAATCAACGCCGGTTTTAGCACTAATGCCCGGGCAATGGCGATTCTCTGCCGTTGCCCGCCGGAAAATTCGTGGGGGTAGCGGTGCCGGGTTTCCGGGTCCAGACCTACCTCCTTGAGTGCCGCAATAATCGCTTGTTCCTGTTCCGCCTCGGTGCCCATCTTGTGGATCCGCAGGCCTTCGCCGACGATCTGGCTCACGCACATCCGTGGGCTCAGGCTGCCGAACGGGTCTTGAAACACCACCTGCATCTGCCGACGCAGCGGCCGAACCTGTTGCTGCGTCAGGCAGTCTAGCTGCTTGCCTTCAAAACGGATCGAGCCTTTGCTACCGATCAGCCGCAAAATCGCCAAACCCAGTGTCGACTTGCCGGAACCGCTTTCTCCCACGATCCCCAGGGTCTGGCCCTGAGGCAGGCTGAAATTGATTCCGTCCACCGCTTTGATGTGGTCGACGGTCTTTTTCAGAAAGCCCTTCTTGATCGGGAACCAGACTCTCAGGTCCTCGACTTGCAGCAATGGCGGGCCGATAACGTTAGTTGCCGGCTTGCCGCTGGGCTCCGCTGCCAGCAGTTCCCGAGTGTACGGATGCTGCGGTGCGCGGAACAACTCTTCGCACGATGCCTGTTCGACGATGCAACCGCGCTGCATGACACATACGCGATGCGCAATTCTTCGTACAAGGTTCAAATCGTGACTGATCAGTAGCAGCGCCATGCCCAATCGGGCCTGTAATTCCTTGAGCAATTCGAGGATTTTCAGCTGAACGGTTACGTCCAGCGCGGTGGTTGGCTCGTCGGCGATCAGCAGTTCCGGCTCGTTGGCCAGGGCCATGGCAATCATTACCCGCTGACGCTGGCCGCCAGACAATTCATGGGGCAGGGCCTTGAGGCGCTTCTCGGGCTCCGGGATGCCGACCATTTCCAGCAGCTCCAGCGTGCGCTTGGTCGCGACTTTGCCGATCAGGCCTTTGTGGGTGCTCAACACTTCATTGATCTGCTTCTCGATCGAGTGCAGCGGATTGAGCGAGGTCATTGGCTCCTGGAAGATCATCGCGATCCGGTTGCCGCGGATGTGGCGGATGGTTTTCTCTTTCAGGCTCAGCAGATTTTGCCCGGAGTACTCGATGGTCCCGGACGGATGCCGGGCGAGCGGGTAAGGCAACAGCTGCAGGATCGAGTGGGCGGTCACCGATTTGCCGGAGCCACTTTCGCCCACCAGCGCCAGGGTTTCGCCGCGCTTGATATCGAAGCTCACGCCTTCGACCACCCGTTGAACGCGCTCGCCGACGACAAATTCGACGGCCAGGTCGCGCACTTCGATCAGATTGTCCTGATTCATTTCACTTCCTCGGGTCGAAGGCATCGCGAGCGGACTCGCCGATGAACACCAGCAAACTCAACATCAACGCCAGCACGGCAAACGCGCTCATACCGAGCCACGGCGCTTGCAGGTTGGATTTGCCCTGGGCCACCAGCTCACCGAGGGACGGTGCGCCAGGCGGCAAACCGAAGCCGAGGAAATCCAGGGCGGTCAGGGTGCCGATCGCGCCGGTCAGGATGAACGGCATGAAGGTCATGGTCGAGACCATGGCGTTGGGCAGGATGTGGCGGAACATGATCGCCCCGTTTTGCATCCCCAACGCCCGCGCGGCGCGCACGTATTCCAGATTACGCCCTCGCAGGAATTCGGCGCGGACCACATCCACCAGGCTCATCCACGAGAACAGCAGCATGATCCCCAGCAGCCACCAGAAATTCGGCTGCACGAAGCTGGCGAGAATGATCAGCAGGTACAGCACCGGCAGCCCGGACCAGATCTCCAGAAAGCGCTGCCCGGCCAAATCCACCCAGCCGCCGTAGAAACCCTGCAAGGCCCCGGCAATCACACCGATGATCGAGCTGAGAATGGTCAGCGTCAGGGCAAACAGCACCGATATCCGGAAGCCATAAATCACCCGCGCCAACACGTCGCGGCCCTGATCGTCAGTGCCCAGCAGATTGTCGGTGGAAGGCGGCGCTGGTGCCGGGACTTTCAGGTCGTAGTTGATGCTTTGATAGCTGTAGGGAATCGGCGCCCACAGGACCCAGGCGTCTTTTTCCTTGAGCAATTCGCGGATGTACGGGCTCTTGTAGTTGGCTTCCAGCGGGAACTCGCCGCCGAAGGTGGTTTCCGGGTAACGCTTGAGCGCCGGGAAGTACCAGCCGTTGTCGTAATGCACCACCAGCGGTTTGTCGTTGGCGATCAACTCGGCGCCGAGGCTCAGCCCAAACAGCAACAGAAACAGCCACAGCGACCACCAGCCACGCTTGTTGGCCTTGAACAGTTCGAAGCGTCGGCGATTGAGAGGGGACAGATTCATCTCAATGCTCCCGGCTTTCGAAGTCGATACGCGGATCGACAAAGGTGTACGTGAGGTCACCAATGAGTTTCACCACCAGCCCCAGCAGTGTGAAGATAAACAGCGTGCCGAAGACCACCGGGTAATCGCGGTTGATCGCCGCCTCGAAACTCATCAGCCCGAGGCCGTCGAGGGAGAAGATCACCTCCACCAGCAACGAGCCAGTGAAGAAGATGCCGATAAACGCCGACGGGAACCCGGCGATCACCAGCAGCATGGCGTTGCGGAACACATGGCCGTAGAGCACGCGGTGATTGGTCAGGCCCTTGGCTTTGGCGGTGACCACGTACTGTTTATTGATTTCATCGAGGAAGCTGTTCTTGGTCAGCAGCGTCATGGTCGCGAAGTTGCCGATCACCAGCGCCGTCACCGGCAATGCCAGGTGCCAGAAGTAGTCGAGAACCTTGCCGCCCATGCTCAACTCATCGAAGTTGTTGGAGGTCAGCCCTCTGAGCGGGAACCAGTCGAAATAGCTGCCGCCGGCGAACACCACGATCAGCAGGATGGCAAACAGAAATGCCGGGATCGCGTAGCCGACGATGATCGCCGAACTGGTCCAGACGTCGAAGTGGCTGCCGTGTCGCGTCGCCTTGGCGATCCCCAGCGGGATCGACACCAGGTACATGATCAGCGTGCTCCACAGCCCTAGGGAGATCGACACCGGCATCTTTTCCTTGATCAGGTCGATGACCTTGGCATCGCGGAAAAAGCTGTCGCCGAAATCCAGGGTGGCGTAGTTCTTGATCATGATCCACAAGCGTTCCGGCGCCGATTTATCGAAGCCGTACATGTGCTCGATTTCCTTGACCAGCATCGGGTCCAGGCCTTGGGCGCCGCGATAGGCGGAGCCCGCCACCGAGACTTCGGCACCGCCACCGGCAATGCGGCTGGTGGCGCCTTCGAAGCCTTCGAGCTTGGCGATCATCTGCTCCACCGGCCCGCCGGGAGCGGCCTGGATGATCACGAAGTTGATCAGCAAAATGCCGAGCAAGGTCGGGATGATCAGCAGCAGTCGCCGAAAAATATACGCCAGCATCTGATTACTCCGTGCCCGCAGGGTCGGCTTGCAGTTTGGTTTCGATTTCTACCGCAGGTTTGGCATCGGGCTTGACCCACCAGGTGTTGATGCCGATGTCGTACTTGGGGGAGATTTTCGGATGACCGATGTGATTCCAGTACGCCACGCGCCAGGTTTTGATGTGCCAGTTTGGGATCACGTAATAACCCCATTGCAGCACGCGGTCCAGCGCGCGTGCATGGGCCACCAGACTTTTGCGCGAATCGGCGTTGATCAGTTGCTCGACCAACTGGTCCACCACCGGGTCTTTGAGGCCCATGGAGTTGCGGCTGCCGGGTTTGTCGGCGGCAGCGGACATCCAGAACTCGCGTTGCTCGTTGCCCGGCGAGTTGGACTGAGGGAAGCTGCCGACGATCATGTCGAAGTCCCGTGAACGCACGCGGTTGATGTACTGCGAGACGTCGACCCGGCGGATCACCAGGTCAATCCCCAAGTCGCTCATGTTGCGCTTGAACGGCAGCAGCACCCGCTCGAATTCGGTCTGGGCCAACAGGAACTCGATGGACACCGGTTTGCCATTGGGGTCGACCATCTTGTCATCGACGATCCGCCAGCCCGCCTCTTGCAGCAGTTGATAAGCTTTGCGCTGTTGGGCGCGGATCATGCCGCTGGCGTCGGTCACCGGGTTCTGGAACGCCTCGCTGAATACCTGCTCGGGAATCTTGCCGCGGAACGGATTCAAAATTTCAAGCTGATTGGCGTCCGGCAGGCCGCTGGCAGCCATTTCCGAGTTCTCGAAGTAACTGCGGGTGCGCGCGTAGGCGCCGTTGAACAGTTGCTTGTTGGTCCATTCGAAATCCAGCAACAGGGTCAGGGCCTGGCGCACGCGCACATCCTGGAACACCGGGCGGCGCAGGTTGAATACAAAGCCTTGCATGCCGGTGGGGTTGCCGTTGGGGATCTGCTCCTTGATCAACCGGCCCTCGGTGACGGCCGGAATGTTGTAGGCGTTGGCCCAGTTCTTTGCTGCCATTTCGAGCCAGTAATCGAACTGCCCGGCCTTGAGTGCTTCCAGGGCCACGGTGTTGTCGCGGTAGTAGTCGGTGGTCATCACGTCGAAGTTGTAGAACCCGCGATTCGCCGGCAGGTCCTTGGCCCAGTAATCCTTGACCCGTTCATAGCGCACCGAACGCCCTGCCTTGACTTCGCTGACCTTGTACGGGCCGCTGCCCAACGGCATTTCCAGGTTGCCCTTGGTGAAATCGCGCGTCGCCCACCAATGCTTGGGCAACACCGGCAACTGGCCTAGGATCAGCGGCAACTCACGGTTGTTGTTGTGTTTGAACTTGAACAGCACCGTCAGCGGATCTTCAGCGACCACTTCCTCGACATCGCTGTAGTAACCGCGGAATAGCGGCGCGCCGTCCTTGATCAGGGTCTGGAAGCTGAACACCACGTCCTCGGCGCGCATCGGATGCCCGTCGTGGAAGCGCGCTTCGGGGCGCAGGTAGAAACGCACCCAGCTGTTGTCCGGGGATTTTTCGATCTTGCCGGCGACCAGGCCGTACTCGGTGAACGGTTCATCCAGGCCCTGTTTGGCCAGGGTGTCGTAGATCATGCTGATGTCGTCGGCCGCGACACCCTTGTTAATGAAGGGATTGAGGCTGTCAAAGCCGCCGAAACCGGCCTGACGGAAGATCCCGCCCTTGGGCGCGTCGGGGTTCACGTAATCGAAATGTTTGAAATCGGCCGGGTATTTCGGCGGCTCGTTGTACAGGGTCAGGGCATGTTGCGGGGCGGCAACGGCCAGCCCGGCGAACAACAGACCGCTGGCCTGCAAGAGCAGGGCGCGTACGGGTTTCATCGATCTTTCTCCGAAGATTTCAGCCACCACGCGCTCAGGCCCAACGTGTAGGGCGGCGTAGTGACGAAGGCGAACCGGTTGCGGTAGGCCAGGCGGTGATAATTGAGGTACCAGTTGGGAATGATGTAGTGCTGCCACAGCAACACCCGGTCCAGGGCCTTGCCGGCGGCCACCTGTTCATCGCGGGTCTGGGCGGCGAGCAATTGTTCGAGTAAATGGTCGACCACCGGATTGGCGATGCCGGCGTAGTTTTTGCTGCCCTTGACCCCGACCTGGCTGGAATGGAAGTACTGCCATTGTTCCAGGCCCGGGCTGAGCGTCTGGTTGAGGGTCATCAGGATCATGTCGAAATCGAACTGATCAAGGCGTTGCTTGTACTGGGCGCGATCGACTGTGCGCAGCCGAGCGTCGATGCCGATGCTGGCGAGGTTCTCGACGTAAGGCTGAAGGATGCGCTCCAGGTTCGGGTTGACCAGCAGAATCTCCAAACGCAACGGTTGGCCTGCGGCGTTCTGAACGTGCTGGCCACTGAGCTTCCAGCCGGCCTCGGCAAGCAGGCCCAGGGCCTTGCGCATGGTTTCCCGGGGGATGCCGCGCCCTTGGGTCTGCGGCAGGCTGAACGGCTCGGTGAAGAGCTTGGCGGGCAATTGCTCGCGATACGGCTTGAGCATCAGCCATTCATGGCCGACCGGAAGGCCCGTCGCGGAGAACTCGCTGTTGGGGTAGTAGCTCATGGCGCGTTTATAGGCGCCGCTGAACAGCGTGCGGTTGGTCCACTCGAAGTCGAACATCAGGCCCAGCGCTTCACGGACTTTGGTCTCGGAGAAGGTCGGGCGCCGGGAGTTCATGAACAGACCCTGGCTCTGGGTCGGGATCTGATGCGGGATTTGCGCCTTGATGACGTCACCGCGGCGCACTGCCGGGAAGCTGTAGCCGTTTTCCCAGTTCTTCGCCTGGTGCTCGATATAGATGTCGAATTCGCCGGCCTTGAAGGCTTCGAAGGCGACGTCACTGTCGCGGTAGAACTCGACTTCCATGCGATCGAAGTTGTACTTGCCGCGATTGACCGGCAGGTCCTTGCCCCAGTAATCCTTGACTCGTTCGAAAATAACCCGCCGTCCTGGCTCCGCCGAAGTGATGCGATAAGGCCCGCTGCCCAGTGGCGGTTCGAAGGTGGTGGCCTTGAAGTCGCGACCTTTCCAGTAATGCTGGGGCAGCACCGGCAACTCGCCCAGGCGCAGGATCAGCAACGGATTGCCGGCGCGTTTGAAGACAAAACGAATGCGCTGCGGGTTGAGGATGTCGACCCGCGACACTTCCTGAAGATTGGTGCGGTACTGCGGATGGCCTTCCTTGAGCAACAAACGGTAGGAGAACGCCACGTCATAGGCGGTAATCGGTGTGCCGTCGTGGAAACGCGCTTCGGGGCGCAGGTTGAACACCACCCAGCTACGGTCCTCGCTGTACTCCACCGATTGGGCGATCAGGCCATAGCTGGAGGTCGGCTCATCGCCGGACGGCGCGTACTGGCCGGTGCCGACCATCAACGGTTCGTTGAGCTCGTTGATGCCGTATTGCAGGAAATTCGGTGTGGAAACCGGACTTGAACCCTTGAAGGTGTAGGGATTGAGCGTATCGAAGGTGCCAAACGCCATCACCCGCAACGTACCGCCCTTGGGCGCTTGCGGGTTGACCCAGTCGAAGTGGGTAAATCTGGCCGGGTACTTGAGCGTGCCGAACTGCGCATAACCATGGCTTTCGCTGATCGTCGCGCTTGCGGGGGAGCTCAAGGCCAGGCTGATCAGGAGCAGGAGGAGGGGACGCTTCAAGTCAGGGATCCGATCCAGGCGGCTTGGGCTTTGTGGCTCGTACAGTAACAGCTTGTATCGACAGGAAAAAGACGGGTGCTGAAAGCGGTGTTGGGGCGTAAAAAAAGATCGCAGCCTGCGGCAGCTCCTACCTGCGTTTACATTCGTAGGAGCTGCCGAAGGCTGCGATCTTTTTGGGTTTCACATCAATCAGCGCGGGGAAGCCACCGTCAGCATCTGACCCGGCTTCAGCGCCTGGCCAACACGCGGGTTCCAGCGCTTGAGGTGCTGCATTTCAACGTTGAAACGCTTGGCTACCATGTACAGCGAGTCGCCTTGTTTGACCTTGTACTGGGTCTGCGGCTTCTGTTTGTCAGCTTTACTGTTTGCTTTGCTGTTCGCCGCCACGACGGTGTTGACCCGACCGCTGCTGCGCTTCGTGGTGTCCTGCATGACCAGTGTCTGGCCGACCTTGAGGTTCTTGCCGGTCAGCTTGTTCCAGCGCTGCAGGTCCTTGATGTCGACCTTGTTGGCCTTGGCGATGGTGCCGAGGTTGTCGCCGCGTTTAACGCGGTAAGCGCGTTTGAGACTGGCGAGTTCGGAGTCGTCCGAGCCTTCGAATACCGGCTTGAGCGGCTTCTTGCTGATCAACTCTTCAGGACGCATGGTCGACAGGCTGGCCGTCAGCAGTTGCGCCTTGGACGTTGGCACCAGCAAATGCTGGGGGCCATCGATGGTGGTGCGCTGCTTGAAGGCCGGGTTGAGCTGGAACAGTTCGTCTTCGTCGATGTTAGCCACCGCGGCGACCTTGGACAGGTCCATGCGCTGGTTGATTTCGACGACCTGGAAGTACGGTTCGTTGGCGATCGGGTTCAGGTTCACGCCGTAGGCTTCAGGTGCCAGCACCACTTGCGACAGGGCCAGCAGCTTTGGCACGTAGGCCTGGGTTTCGGCCGGCAGCGGCAGGTTCCAGTAATCGGTCGGCAAGCCGAGCTTTTCGTTGCGCTCGATGGCCCGGCTGACCGTGCCTTCGCCAGCGTTGTACGCCGCCAGGGCCAGCAGCCAGTCGCCGTTGAACATGTCGTGCAGGCGGGTCAGGTAATCCATGGCCGCGGTGGTCGACGCGGTGATATCGCGACGGCCATCATAGAAACGGGTTTGACGCAGGTTGAAGTAACGCCCGGTGGAGGGGATGAATTGCCACAAGCCAACCGCGTTGGCCCGGGAATAGGCCATCGGGTTGTAGGCGCTTTCAATCACCGGCAACAGCGCCAGTTCCAGCGGCATGTTGCGCTCTTCAAGGCGTTCGACGATGTAGTGAATGTAGAGGCTGCCGCGTTCGCCGGCGTTTTCGAGGAAGGACGGGTTGCTGGCGAACCACAGGCGCTGTTGCTCGATGCGCGGGTTGACGCCCAGGTTGTCCTGCAACTGGAAGCCCTGGCGCATGCGCTCCCAGACATCCTGTGGAATTTGTGGAGTCGGTTTTTCGCTGAGCCAGATAGGCTTCTGCTTGGCTCGCGCCGCAATGTTCGGAGTGTGTGTCGCTTCGGTCTGCGGCACATGGCTTGAGCAGCCCGCCAGAGTGGCGGACACAGCCACCGCGATGGCTTGAGCCAAGCGGGTCAATGCGTCTGAATTGATGGCTTTGCGAATAGATGACGACATTGGCTGGAAGTAAGTTCCGGGCAAAAATGTCGGGCGATTCTAGAAAGCGCACCCCCTGCGGTCAACCATTCAGAATTTTTGTACCAGCGTGATGGCTATTTAGAACTTATCTTTCCAAGCACGCAGAGCAGCAAAAACCGCACTCGGAGCACGGTTTTGGGTTCCATTCCGTTCGTCCACTTTTTCTTTAACGGATGTTTCGTCGACACGTAAAAACGGGTTGGTAAGCTTTTCAAGCGCCAGAGTAGAGGGCAGCGTCATGATTCCGGCTTCACGTTGTTCGGTGACTTTTTCCAGACGTGCGGTGGTGTCCGGATTGCCTGGTTCGACCGCTGCGGCAAACTTCAGGTTGCTCAGGGTGTATTCGTGAGTGCAGTAGACCAGCGTATCCTCAGGCAGCGCGGCAAGGCGGGTCAGAGAGGTATGCATTTGCTCCGGCGTGCCTTCGAACAAGCGCCCGCAACCGGCGGCAAACAGGGTGTCACCGCAGAACAGCAAACCATGATGGTAATAGGCGATATGCCCCAAGGTATGGCCGGGGACGGCAAAGACATCAAAGTCCCAGCCCAGCACGCTGACGCGGTCGTTGTCCTTGAGGGCCACGTCCCGGAGCGGGATGGTTTCGCTGGCCGGACCGTAGACTGTCGCGTCTGTCGCTTTTTTCAGCTGCTCGACGCCGCCGACGTGGTCATGATGATGGTGAGTGATCAAAATATCACTCAACACCCAACCCGGATGCGCTGCGAGCCAGGCCTGCACCGGCGCGGCATCGCCCGGATCGACCACCGCGCAGCGCTGGGTGCGGTGGTCTTGTAACAACCAGATGTAGTTGTCGGTGAAGGCGGGCAGGGCACTGATCTGTATCATCGTCGGATTCGCCAAGCGGAAAACAATGGCGCATCTTAGAACTTCCTGGCGCGTTGGAGAATGCAATGACCGATAAAGCGTTCGCTCAGGCTGATCCTGAGTGGCTGACATTGATCAGCGCGGCCCGTGAATGGCTGTCCGGCCCCATCGGGCAATTTCTGCTGGACGAAGAACGTCGCATGCTCGAAGACGAGTTGGGACGGTTCTTTGGTGGTTACCTGGTGCATTACGGCCCGTCGGCCCAGACGCCGCCGTCGGCGCCGCAAGTCCAGCGCAATGTGCGGCTCGGCGCGCCGTTGCCGGGTGTCGAGATCGTCTGCGAAGAGCAGGCGTGGCCTTTGAGCGAGCATGCCGCCGATGTGGTGGTGTTGCAGCATGGGCTGGATTTCTGCCTGTCACCCCACGGTTTGCTGCGTGAAGCGGCGAGCAGCGTGCGGCCCGGCGGGCATCTGCTGATCGTCGGGATCAACCCCTGGAGCACCTGGGGCTTGCGTCACGTTTTTGCTCACGACGCCTTGCGCAAGGCTCGCTGCATCTCCCCGTCGCGAGTCGGTGACTGGCTGAACCTGCTGGGTTTCGCGCTGGAGAAACGCCGCTTCGGGTGCTATCGTCCGCCGCTTGCGTCACCCGCCTGGCAGGCTCGCCTGGCCGGTTGGGAGCGCAAGGCCGGTGACTGGCAACTGTCGGGTGGCGGCTTCTATTTATTGGTTGCGCGCAAGATCGTGGTGGGCCTGCGGCCCGTCCGTCAGGAGCGGCGCGAACCGATGGGCAAGCTGATTCCATTGCCGATGGCCAAGGTCAATCGTCGCCGCATCGATCCGTAATACACTTTTTATTTTCCCGGCCGGGTTTGCCCCGGCCTCGGGCATCGTCGATCACCGATCGGCGAGCCACCGCATTTTCTGGATAGATTGGCATGAGCGATAGCGTAGAACTCTTCACCGACGGCGCCTGTAAAGGCAACCCTGGCCCTGGCGGCTGGGGCGCTTTGCTGGTGTGCAAGGGCATTGAAAAAGAACTGTGGGGCGGCGAAGCCAACACCACCAACAACCGCATGGAGCTGATGGGCGCGATCCGTGGTCTTGAAGAACTCAAGCGCTCCTGCGACGTGCTGCTGGTCACCGACTCGCAGTACGTGATGAAAGGCATCAACGAGTGGATGGACAACTGGAAGAAGCGCGGCTGGAAAACCGCCGCGAAAGAGCCGGTAAAAAACGCTGATCTGTGGAAGTTGCTGGATGAGCAGGTCAATCGCCACAACGTCACCTGGAAATGGGTGCGCGGGCACATCGGTCACCATGGCAACGAACGCGCCGACCAACTGGCCAATCGCGGCGTGGATGAAGTGCGCGGTTACAAGCAGGCTTAATCCCTGTGGGAGCCGAGCTTGCTCGCGATGAACGATGACGCGGTGTTCCTGAAAGACCGTATCGCCTGCATCGCGAGCAAGCTCGGCTCCTACAAGACCTTCACAGCATCAAGATCGCAGTGGCCAGTTGTTGGTCTGAGTACTGATCCGTTACCTCCCCACGAATCCGCACAAACGCCGCTTCAATCCGCACCCCGCGAATCTCCCCGTCACTGGCCACAAACGCCGCCGCATCATCCTTCGCCGCCAACACAATCTTGTCGTCGCTGAACGACCCGCTGGTGCCTTTGCTCGAGCTCAACGTCAAACTCACCGTCACATCTGTGCTGATCACGAAACTGGTGGCCTGGGCGCCCGTACCCAGCAGGCAGGTACTCAATAATAGAAACCGTGCGGTCTTCATGACGAAATCAAACCCATAGGAAACAAGCACCGCACGCTAACAAGCCGTTCTGCTCCAGACTTTATGAACTTTGCTAATGATTGTTAAAAACTGCATGAACGCCAGTCATTTACCTGTGCGCGCGCCTGATCCCGCGGGCGTGTTAACATCGCCGTTTTTGCACGAATGACCCGTTGAGAGCTGAGCACTGATGGCCACCAGATCCGTTGTACTCGATACCGAAACCACCGGCATGCCGGTGACCGACGGCCACCGGATTATCGAAATCGGTTGTGTCGAGTTGATCGGTCGGCGCCTGACGGGCCGGCATTTCCACGTTTACCTGCAACCGGACCGTGAGAGTGATGAAGGCGCTATTGGCGTCCACGGCATCACCAACGAATTTTTGGTCGGCAAGCCGCGCTTCACTGAAGTGGCCGATGAATTCTTTGAATTCATCAAGGGTGCGCAGCTGATCATCCATAACGCGGCGTTCGACGTTGGCTTCATCAACAACGAATTCGCCCTGATGGGCCAGCACGATCGTGCGGACATCACGCAGCACTGCTCGATCCTCGACACCCTGATGATGGCCAGGGAACGTCACCCCGGGCAGCGCAACAGCCTCGACGCCTTGTGCAAACGCTATGGCGTCGACAACTCCGGTCGTGAACTGCACGGCGCCTTGCTCGACTCCGAGATCCTCGCCGACGTTTACCTGACCATGACGGGCGGCCAGACCAGCCTGTCCCTGGCCGGTAATGCTTCCGACGGCAACGGTTCCGGGGAAGGGGCGGACAATTCCGCCACCGAGATCCGCCGCCTGCCGGTCGATCGTCAACCGACGCGTATCATCCGTGCCAGCGAAGATGACCTGGCCCAACACGTGGCACGCCTGGAAGCCATCGCCAAATCGGCTGGCGCCCCGTCGCTGTGGCAGCAACTGGCCGAGGCCAAGGCTCAGGCGTAGGCCCTTCGAAAAAGATCGCAGCCTCGTTTCACTCGACAGCTCCTACAGGTTACGCATTCCGTTGTAGGAGCTGTCGAGTGAAACGAGGCTGCGATCTTTTGATCTTTATAAAGCGTGCCGCGCCCGATGACCCATTTCAGTGCATGACACTCGCCACATCCGCCTCAACCCTCTACCCTGAGGTGATTGGCGGACCACGGTCTGCCGCCTCAGGACACTGAGCCTCATGTATAAAGATTTGAAATTCCCGGTCCTGATCGTCCATCGCGACATCAAGGCCGACACCGTCGCCGGTGATCGCGTGCGTGGCATCGCCCGGGAGCTGGAGCAGGAAGGCTTCAGCATTGTCTCGGCGGTGGATTACACCGAAGGGCGTCTGGTTGCCTCGACCCATCACGGTCTTTCCTGCATGTTGATTGCAGCCGAAGACGCCAGCACTCACTCTCATCTATTGCACAACATGGCCGAGCTGATTGGCCTGGCGCGGGTGCGTGCGCCCGACTTGCCGATCTTCGCGCTGGGTGAGCAGGTGACCCTGGAAAACGCTCCGGCCGACGCCATGGCCGAACTCAATCAGCTGCGCGGGATTCTTTATCTGTTCGAAGACACCGTGCCTTTTCTGGCCAGACAGGTTGCTCGAGCGGCACGCAAATATCTGGATGGTCTGCTGCCGCCGTTTTTCAAAGCGCTGGTGCAGCACACGGCTGACTCGAATTATTCCTGGCACACGCCCGGCCATGGCGGCGGCGTGGCGTACCACAAGAGCCCGGTGGGTCAGGCGTTTCACCAGTTCTTCGGGGAAAATACCCTGCGTTCCGATTTGTCGGTGTCGGTGCCCGAATTGGGCTCTTTGCTCGATCACACCGGTCCGCTGGCAGAAGCCGAGGCCCGTGCTGCCCGCAATTTCGGCGCCGATCACACTTTCTTTGTGATCAATGGCACCTCGACCGCCAACAAAATCGTCTGGCATTCGATGGTCGCTCGCGATGACTTTGTGTTGGTGGATCGCAACTGCCACAAGTCGATATTGCACTCGATCATCATGACCGGCGCCATTCCGCTGTACCTGTGCCCGGAGCGCAATGAGCTGGGGATCATCGGCCCGATTCCCTTGAGCGAATTCAGCCGCGAATCGATTCAGGCCAAGATCGACGCCAGCCCACTGACCAAGGGCCGGGCGCCCAAGGTCAAGTTGGCGGTGGTGACCAATTCGACGTACGACGGCCTCTGCTACAACGCTGAGCTGATCAAGCAGCAGTTGGGCAACAGCGTCGAGGTCTTGCACTTCGATGAGGCCTGGTACGCCTACGCGGCGTTTCACGAGTTCTTCGCCGGGCGTTACGGCATGGGCACTTCCCGCAGTGACGATGGCCCGCTGGTGTTCACCACCCATTCCACCCACAAACTGCTGGCGGCGTTCAGCCAGGCATCGATGATTCACGTGCAGGACGGCGGCGCGCGGCAGCTGGATCGGGATCGCTTCAATGAAGCGTTCATGATGCACATCTCTACCTCGCCGCAGTACAGCATCATCGCTTCGCTGGATGTGGCGTCGGCCATGATGGAAGGCCCGGCCGGGCGATCGCTGTTGCAGGAAATGTTCGACGAGGCGCTGAGTTTCCGCCGGGCGCTGGCCAATTTGCGCCAGCACATCGCCGCTGACGATTGGTGGTTTTCCATCTGGCAACCGCCGTCGGTGGAGGGCATCAACCGTGTGGTCACCGATGACTGGCTGCTGCAACCCGACGCCGACTGGCACGGCTTTGGCGGCGTGACCGACGACTACGTGCTGCTTGATCCGATCAAGGTCACGTTGGTGATGCCGGGCCTGACGGCAGGCGGCGCCCTTAGCCCGCGCGGGATTCCGGCGGCGGTGGTCAGCAAATTCCTTTGGGAACGTGGGTTGGTCGTTGAAAAGACCGGGCTGTATTCGTTCCTGGTACTGTTCTCCATGGGTATCACCAAGGGTAAATGGAGCACGCTGCTGACCGAGTTGCTGGAGTTCAAGCGCAGCTACGATGCCAATGTCAGCCTCGCGACGTGCCTACCGTGCGTGGCGCAAGAGAATGTCACGCGCTATCAGGGCATGGGGTTGCGCGATCTGTGCGATCAACTGCACGCCTGCTATCGCAGCAATGCCACGGCCAAACACCTGAAGCGCATGTACACAGTGCTGCCGGAAATCGCCATGAAGCCGTCTGACGCCTATGATCAATTAGTGCGTGGCGAGGTTGAAGCGGTGTCGATCGATGCTCTGGATGGGCGGATCGCCGCGGTGATGCTGGTGCCGTACCCACCGGGGATTCCGTTGATCATGCCCGGCGAGCGCTTTACCGAGTCGACGCGCTCGATCATCGATTACCTGGCGTTTGCCCGCACGTTCGATAGCAGCTTCCCGGGGTTTGTCGCTGATGTGCACGGATTGCAACACGAAGACGAGGGCAATGGACGGCATTACACCGTTGATTGCATCAAGGAATGAGGACCTTTCCCAGTATGCAACCGATCATGAATCCGAAATACCCAGGGCTGTCGGTGCGCGTTGCCGACGATGGTTTTGCAGCCTACATCTGGGGCAGTGATTTCAGTTTTGAAGTCGCGGCCTACGGTGCCGCCGAAATCGGAAAACCGGTGGAGCAGTGGCCGGTGACGCCGATCACGCCCTATCGTAAGTGCTACGGCATTGATCCCGAAGAGTTCAGCAGTTTCCGCGATGCCGCTGACAGCGCGATTTTCATGGCTTATCTCGATGATGAACCCGTGGGTCACCTGGTGGTCAGCACCAACTGGAACGGCTTTGCCCATATCGACGAGTTGGCGGTGCATGCGCCGGCGCGTCGTCATGGCGTGGCCAAGGCGTTGCTGGATGTGGCGCAGTTCTGGAGCCGAAAAAAGAAACTGCCGGGCATCATGCTTGAAACCCAGAACAACAACCTGGGGGCCTGCCGGCTCTATGAGCGCCGCGGTTATGTCTTGGGCGGAATCGATCATTTACGTTATCGCGGGATCGATCCGAACACCGCCGAAGTGGCACTGTTCTGGTATCGATTGTTCGATAACCCGCTGGAAACCCCGCTTAGGTCGCCAACATCGCCACGGCTTGTTCCGTGATAATGCCCAGCAGTGCCTGAATCGCCGGTGATGGCTCGCCGTTCTTGAGGGTCAAGGCATACAGGCTGATCGGCACGGCCGGCGCCAGCGGGCAGGCATCCAGCCCGGCCGATTTGGCCCCGAGGGCGGTGAAAGGGTCGACGATGGCCAGACCTTCACCGGCCTCGACCATGCTGCGCATCATCTGATGAGTCTGTACCCGGGTATGAATGACCGGGGCAGGGCGCAGGGCATGCAGCTTGTTTTCCAGCGCCGGACTCAGGGGATCATGACCTTCCAGGCCCACCATCGATTGGCCGGCCAGGTCCTGCAGTGAGATGTACTTTTGTTTAGGTTGCAACCAGCCGTGGGGTGCCAGCAGCTGAAGTTTGCCTTGGGCGATCACGTGGCAATGAATGTCGGCGTGATCGGGGTCATGCAGGCTCAGGCCCAGATCGCTTTCACGCAGCAGCAGGTTTCTGACGATCTCGCGGGTAGGTTGACTCAGAAGGGTGCAAGGCGCGTCAGGAAGGCGTCGGCGCAGGGCGGCAATGCTCTGTGGCAATAGCTGCTGCGCCAGGGGCGGCGTGCAGACGATCCGCAAGGGCGGAGCCTGATATTGCTTGAGGCTGTTGGCCAGCCGCTGAACCGGCTCCAGCGCTTCGTAGACGTGGGCGATCTGGACCTGCAACTCCCGCGCCTCGCGCGTGGCCTGCAGGCGTCCACGCACGCTGGAAAACAGCATGAAACCCAACTGATCCTCGGCGTCGCGCAGAATCCCTTCGACTTCGGCCACAGGCAACTGCAGCCATTCGGCGGCGGTGCCCAGGTGACCGGTCTGCAGGAGCGCCTGTATCACTTCGATATGACGTAAACGCATGCGTGAAGTCCATGTTCAGCAGGTGAGGGAGTCAGTGGCTGAATCCTAACTCAAGTGCGCGCATATGACTTCTGCTCATAACACGGGGTTATGAAGCGACGTTGGTTTCCGGCAGGTTGCCGACATAGGTGTCGGGTTCGCGCACGATGGTCACGTCCGACTGCACCAGCAAAAACTGGTTGTCATCGAGTTTCCGCACGCGGTCGCCAATGGCCAGCTTATAAGTGGTGACAGGCACCGAGCCAGTGAGACCGTCTGCCGACGGGGTGGATTCCTGGAACTCATGCACGGAATAAACGCGGCCTTCCGCGTCTCTTGCATGGAACTGACCGACGAGTACTGCTGCCATCTGCTTAGAACCTCTGGGGATAAATCACTCAATTTGCGGCTCTGTAGACCGTGGTTGGGCGAGGTAAGTTTTCCTACAGGAAAAAAATAGTCAGGGGCGGCGTTTTTCAGTCGCCCACTGGTTGAATCGTCATCTATAACTACAAGCTCTTTCCATCGGACAGTCGAGAATCTTCCATGAGCAACGTCTATACGATCGCTGTACTGGTCGGCAGCTTGAGAAAGGAATCGATCAATCGCAAGGTGGCGCTGGCCCTGGCCGAGCTGGCGCCTGCCAATCTCAAACTGGTTATCGTCGAAATCGGCGATCTGCCGCTCTACAACGAAGACATCGATGGTGCTTCACCGCCGGCAGCCTACAGCACTTTCCGGCAACAAGTGAGCTCATCCGACGCGGTGCTGTTCGTGACCCCCGAATACAACCGTTCGGTGCCGGCGCCGATGAAGAATGCGATCGATGTGGGTTCGCGTCCCTATGGAAAAAGTGCCTGGAGCGGCAAGCCTGGTGCCGTGATCAGTGCCTCGCCGGGCGCTATCGGCGGTTTTGGCGCCAATCACCACCTGCGTCAGTCGATGGTGTTTCTGGATGTGCCGTGCATGCAGCAACCGGAAGCTTATTTGAGCGGCGCCGGTTCAGCGTTTGACGAGGCGGGTAACCTGTCCGAGTCGCTCAAACCGTTCCTGCAAAAGTTCATCAATGCTTACGGGCAGTGGGTCGAACAACACAAGAAGATGTGACAAGTCCCCAAGGAGCAAAGCTTGCTCGCGACGGCAGTGTTTCAGTTGGCATTGATTTGACTGACACGCCGCCATCGCGAGCAAGCTTTGCTCCTTGGGGTTACAGGGTGCTGGCCAGTCGACTACAGATCATCGCTTCCATTTCCGACCGTCAAGCGGCGGTTTGCTCCGCCGCCGGTTGTGCGGTGATGCAGTAACGACGGCCACTCCAGGCCATGATCACCCAGGCATCAATGGTTGCGGGTGGCGGTTGAACGGGCAAGTCCTCGCAGGAAGCGAAGGCTTCACGCCATTTCTGCGACAGCTCTTGGAATACCCGCCGGTGATGTGGTCAACCCCGACCAGCCGCCGCGTTGCCAAATCCGAACAAACGCTACGTAAATCGCCTCTACGGTGAAAATCGCCCGGGCGTGACTCGGCGAGGTGATTTTCAAGATCAACCGGTGCGCGTTGACCACCAACAACATTACGTATGCCGCGTATGGCGATTCGATGAACTACTGGGGATTCTTTCCTACAGGGTTGACGGAATGGGGTCACATCCCTGCGTGGGGTTTTGCCGATGTCGTGGCGTCTGATGTGGCCGGTATCAAAGTCGGGGAACGCTTCTACGGGTATTTCCCGATTGCCAGCCATCTGTGGATGGGCCCGGAACGGGTGACTGAACGTGGGTTCTATGACGCCGCCGAGCATCGGCAGGCACTGACGTCGGCTTACAATCAATACACCCGTTGCAGTTGGGATTCGTACTACAGCCCAGAAACCGAAAACCTGCAGATTTTGCTCAAGCCACTGTTCCTGACCTCGTCGATGCTGGCGGATTTCCTTCAGGACAAGCAGTTCTTTGGCGCCACCCGGCTGGTGTTCTCCAGCGCTTCGAGCAAAACCGCGTTTGGCACGGCGGTCTGCCTGGAAAATCATCCTGACCTTGACGAGCCTGGCCAATGACTGTCCTACGTTGTATGTGGACTTTTCCGGCGACCTGGATTTACGTGATCAGGTCCACCAGCATTTTGCCGGGCAGTTGGTTTACAGCTGCTTCGCCGGTTCTGCGCAAAGCACCGATGAGGCTCGATTGACGGCTATTGAGGGGCCGCAGCCGGTGTTATTTTTTGCGCCGATCCAGATCCGCAAGCGCAATACCGAGTGGGGGCCGGAAGGGGTCAGTCAGCATATTGGAGAGGGTTTGCAGCGTTTCTACCGGCTGATAAACCATTGCTGGAAGTGGTCGAGAGCAAAGGCTATGAAGCCGCGCAGAGCGTGATTGCCCGGCTGTTTCATGGACAGATCGCGCCGGTGGAGGGGCATGTGATTCGGCTATAGCACCGATCTGTCGTAATTGGATGGACTCGCCCAAGCCGAGGCGTCAATGCGCCACGGTGGCAGTCTAATCAGCCAACGACAGCGAGGGCGAGTCCATGAAAAAGCAT
>NZ_JBIWAM010000034.1:0-55868 GCF_044760065.1 Pseudomonas sp. NPDC098740
GTCGCATCATGACGTGCTGGCTCCAGAGAGAAAACGGAGTACAGCTTCGGGGATCAACTGCTGGCTTTGAATGTGGGGTTCATGGAGCGGTTACGTTGCTAGAGGAGCTTTACTATGAAAAATTCTCCATTCGATTCCCTCGCCGCAATCCAACGCATCCTTGCATCCTTGCATCCTTGCATCCTTGCATCCTTGCATCCTTGCATCCTTGCATCCTCGCCTCGCTCAACGTACTCACCGCCGACCTGGCCTGTGAACTCGAAGGTTCGCACCGCAGCTTGGCGCTATCGATTCAGGCTCAGATTTAAAGGGCAAAAAAACGGGCGATCTTAAGATCGTCCGTTTTTTTTATATTCCAACCAGCATTTCAAGTAGAGCCTCATCAACCGCGTACTTAGCCAGTTGATAAACGTGATACCGAAACTGTCTTGCTTGGTCGCACAACAACTCCCCTTCCAACTGTTGCTCGGCGACATTGACCTTCAACTGAAAATGGCAATCGGTCGGGTGCGTGGACCTAGGTCGGCCCAGCAGGCGGCAGAAGGGAAAGTATTCTCGGGTGCGATGACGACGCAATCGATGTTCGCCACCGCGAGATTCAGGTTGATGACTTCGTAGTGCTGCAAGTGTGGATCACATGTCGAGAAGGTGTTCGCCCAGTGTAATGGCCTGGCAATCCATGCACCGGTAAAGAGCCCTGACACTGGGCGAACGGGAAGTATTTTAATTGAAGTTTTCGAATATGTCCGCCTATATGAACATGAAATTTATCGAAACAACATTGATTAAATGTCGGCCCAAATACTATTTCGACACGCCGCTTAAACTAACCGATCCGACCATTAAAACTGATTCTTCTTGTACCAAAACTTGTACAAAAACAATCAATACATATAGAGCTAATACTCAACTTTCGTGCTGACGGGGCACTTTCAATATATCGGTGTAGGTCACCACAACGCTCTGCCCTACTTTCAGATCCTTCAGCCTCTTCTGAACTTCAGGTTTTTCGACGTTGGTTGATGGTTGTTGACTGACCCGCCGGAGAGGGAGCTGAACCCCAGTCCAGCGCCCTCTGTGCAGTTGAGCAACGGCGCTGATCAGAGCGTTTTTGCCGTTTCCTGTGCGGTGGATTCACCACTGTCTGTGCCCTTGCCGCTTTCCTTGCGTCGGGTTGGATCGGTCGGGCGCAGGGCGTCGTTGTCGCGCTCGACTTCACCCGGTGGTCGGGGCTCGTCGGGGTTTTCCAAAGTGTCAGGCGGTTTGGGATTCATGGAAATTCTCCTCAGGCTTCGGGATCGTCAACCTCTTGGGCGACGTTCACGGCAGGCGAGTCTTTATGAGATTGATCGGCCTTGGCCTTCAAGGCTTGCCACTGTTCCAGGTCGATGGCGCCCTGCCCCAGCAAGTCATCGGCCACCCGCAGCAGTTCGGCGTAATGGGCATCAGGGGACTGTTGCCAGTAGGCCTTGTCTTCGAACAGGCGCTGCCACGAGGCAAGGTCAGGTGGTTTTAGGTCGTCGCTCATGTGTGGGCTCCTGCGGGGGTTCTCACGGTAGAGGGTTGGGCGTCGCGAGGAGTTCCAGTGGGATTTCGGGGGAGATCAGGATCAACGTCAAAAGATCGCAGGCTTCGCCAGCTCCTACAGGGGAGCCTTAATACCCGGTCATTTCCAGATAACCCTGCCCACCATGGCTGCCGCTCAATTGCACCGGCCCTTCCCAATAGGGAATGCGCAAAGCCATCCACGCATTGGGGTTGAGCGCGCTGATCGTGATGTCGAGGTGTTTGTCGGGGATTTTGATCGACCAGCGCACCGGCATCGAACGGCCGGCGACGTTGGCGGTGTCTTGCGGTGTGAGGCTAATGTCGCTGGCGTGCAGTAGCTGCGTCTGGCCCTGAGCGTCGATCCAGGTGCCGGTGAGGTAAGGCGCGCCGTCCTTCTGCCGCATGCGGTAGAGCATCACCTGTTCGCCGCTGTCCAGGTGCAGGGAAAACCAGTCCCAACCGGTCTGGTTGGCGGTCAGGGGTTGGCTGCTCCATTCCCGGTCGAGCCAGGCCGGGCCGCTGACTTGATATGTTTTACCGTCGATTTCCAGTGTGCCACTGGCCTGGAAAAACGGCTGACTGTAGTAGTACGACGCCTGCCCTTGTTCGGACTTCTGACTGAAACCTTTGTCGCCCTGAAGCACCAAAGGACGCGTGGAGGTCAGCCGCAGTTGATAGCCAAAATCCTTGTCCCGGGCGCTGAGTTGAAGATCCGCCATAGGGTCGGAACCATGACTGCTGAAACGCCAATCATCGATCCACGCGTTGAACGGCGCCAGGCTCACCCCGGCCTGCCCAACGCCGCCACGGGCATAGCGTTCGGCAGCGTGATGCACCGTGACAGAAGTCACCGCCGCGTGACCGAGCCAGATCGTCTGATTATTCCAACCTGCCACCTCGGGAGCAGCCTTCAACGCACTGCGAAACAACGTCCACTGCGCGCCGAACTCGCGTCCCTGATCGTCCTTGAGGTTGGCGGTGACATACCACCATTCAATGCGAAAACCGTCATGAGGACCGTGATCCGCCGGAAAGCTGAACACCCGACCGGGTACTACCGGGGTGAACGCGGCGGCGTGATGACCCAGCCCCGCGAAGCCTTTCTCGACAGGCGCCGAGTTATCGCACCCGCTCAATAACGCCAATAGCAACACGCCGACCTTAATCTTCATGAGCAAACGTCCTCAGCAGATCCGCCGGTTGCGTGCGATACAGCGAATACAGCGGCCACGCCGACGCCAGTAAAGTCGCCAGCAGCGCCAGCCCCATCAACTGCAACAGCTGCATCGGAAACACCCGCAGCGGCAAGCGCCAGCCGAAGGCCTGGACGTTGATCACCGTGTCCAGGCACCACGCCAACGCGATCCCCAACGGCAACGCCAGCACCAGGGTCAGCACCGCCAGCAACCAGGTCTGCCCGAGATTGAGCAACATCAGTTGCCGGCGAGTCACGCCGAGCGCCCACAGCGGGGCGAGTTGCCCGAGGCGGCTCTGACTTTGGGTCAACAGGCTGATGAACAGCGCCACGCCCGCCACGCAGAGGGTCAGGCTGTTGAGTGCGGCGGTCGCGGCAAAGGTGCGTTCGAAGACTTGCGTGGACCAACCCTTGAGCCGGGCCTGGTCGACGATGCGGCTGTCCTCCAGCACGAAGCGGGTTTGCAGCGCGGTCTGGAAGGCAGGGATCAACGTCGGGTCGATGCGCAGGTTGAAACGGCTGGGTGTCAGCTGCGGCCAGCCGCGCAGCAGATGGTTGACGTTGACCAGAATGTGGCCCTTGGGATTGCCGTAATCGGCGTAGATGCCGACGATTCGTGGCGACCATGTGCCGTTCGGTGTGGGAATCGTCAGGTGATCGCCAAGACGCACCTTCAGCCGACGGGCCAGTTGCTCGCTGAGCATCAGTGCGTCGTCCTTGGCCAGTCGGTCCCACGGGTTGTCACCCAAGGCTTCCAGTAGCGGCCAATGCTGGCGATACGTCGGGTGATCGATCACGCCGAAGACGTCAGCCGGCCAGCCTTGCAACTGGATCGACACTTGCCAGTTGGGCAGCACTGCCGTGAGTCCGGGTTGCTGCTTGAGCCAGGTTTGCAGCTCTCTGGCCTGGGCCGGATTTCGCGGATTAACGTACAGTTCGGCGGTCAGGCGTTGTTCGAGCCAATCGCTGAAGGTCTGACGAAAACCGGCCGTCATGCTGCCCGCTCCAATGTTCGCCGCCAGTGCCAACAACAGCGCCATCAGCGCCAGGCTCAGGGCCGGCAGTTGCTGACGGCAGTCGGCGAGAAACCATTGGCCGAGCACCGAGCGACTGCGATGCAGCACCAGGTTCAACACCCGGTTGAGCACCACCGGCAACGCCAGCGCAGCGCCGATCAACAGTGCCGCCATCAGCACGAAGCCACTGCTCAGGCTGTCGCCAAAGATCAACGCCAGCAGTGCGATCACCGCGGCGATCACGGCGACCCAACCCTGGCGCCGCAACCAGCGGGCGTGAGCCTGATGCCAGGCTTGCGGGGCGGCCAGGGCCAGCAAAGGCAGGCGCGCGGCCCGCAACAAACTGTTGGCCCCCGCCAACAACGCGCCCAACAGACTCAGGCCGACGCCGCTGAGCCACCACCAAGGACTGAGGCTCAACTGCCCCGCCACTTCGGCGCCGTACAACCCGCGCAGACTCGCGGCGACATCCGGCAACAGCACGCTGGCCAGCAGGTAGCCGCTGGCAACGCCGACCAGTCCGCCGATCAACGCCAGACCGCCCAGTTCAACCGCCAGACAGGCAATCAACATCCGTGCACTGACACCGCAGGCGCGCAGGGTTCTGAGCAAGCCACGGCGTTGTTCCAGCGCCAGGCCGATCGCGGCGTGGACGATGAACAGGCCGACCACGAATGACAGAAAACCCAGCGCATCGAGGTTCAGGTGAAAGCTTTCGGTCAGGCGCGACAAATTGTTCTCTTCGCCGCTGGTCTTGAGCTGCAGTTGACCCTTGAATTGATCAGGCAGGGGCGCGGTGAAATCCTTCGGCAGCAGCAGGCGTGACAGCTGATCCGGCAGGCCAAGAATCTGCTGGGCGAAGCCGATGTCCACCAACAACACACCGGGAGCCATATCGGGTTGGGCATGCAGCGGCGGCAATGCCTGACCACTCAAAGTCAGCGGGCGTTCGCCCTCATGCAGACCCAGTGCCTGCAACGTCTGCGGCGAAATCCAGGTACTGCCCGGCGGGCTGAAAAACTCGACAACCTGCTCAATCGCCAACGGCTGCCCGGCCACTGAGGAACCGGCGGGCAGCGACACCGGCTCGATCCCCATCAGCTGCAAGCGCTGGTCTTCAAGGCCCTTGAGCGTCACCCGGCCTTGCAGGACCGGCGACACCGGCCAACCCAAACGGCGCAGGTCGACAAACACGTGTTGGGAGAAGGTTGCGCCACTGGGTGAACTGAGGCTGGCCTGGGGTTCGCCGCCAATCAACTGACTGGCCCGGGCGTAGCTTTCGCGCGCCTGGCTGTTCAGCGCCTGCACGCCGGTCAGCAGGCTGGTGGCGAGCCAGAGCCCGGTCAGCACACTGAAAAACTGCACCGGATGCTGCCGCCAATGACTGAGCAGCGCCCGCAGCGTCTCTCGAAAGACCCGCACCTCAGCGCTCGTCCGCTCTAGCCAGACGGCCACCGTGGAGCACCACTTTCTCTGCCAACCGGGCGGCAACCCGCGGGCTGTGGGTGACCATCAACAAGGTGGTGGGACTGTCGTCGAGCAACTCCAGCAACAACTTCAAGACCTCATCGCTGGCGGCTTCATCGAGGCTGCCGGTCGGTTCGTCGGCCAGCAGCAGTTTTGGCTGCGACGCCAGGGCACGGCCCAGCGCGACCCGTTGCTGTTGGCCGCCGGACAGTTGTTCCGGATAACGCTGCAGCAAATCACCCAAGCCCAGACGTTGCACCAGATGCGCCTGCCAGCGCGGATCATGGCGCCCCGCCAGTCGTGCCTGGAACGCCAGATTGTCCTCCACGCGCAAACTGCCGATCAGGTTGAATTGCTGAAACACCAGGCCGATTTCGGTCCGCCGCCAGTTCGCCAGTTGCCCTTCGTTCATCTGCTCCAGCCGATGTTCGCCGCTGCGGATGCTGCCGCGATCGACCTTGTCCAGCCCGGCAATCAGGTGCAGCAAAGTGCTCTTGCCACTGCCCGACTCCCCCATCAACGCCAGGCTGCTGCCGGGTTTCAAGGTGAGGTCGACACCTTGCAGAACCGCTAATGGGCCCTGGGGAGTGGCGTAGCTTTTGAAGACGCCTTGGACCGAAAGCATGGGGAAAACCGTTCGATGTGCGTGGAGCAAGGATAGCGGACGGTAGCGGCACCGCGAATAGGTCCCGATCCTGAAACCTATCGCTTCACCCCCACCCACGTAAAACACAACGGCAGCTGCGCCGTTTGCTGCTCATACCGATCATAGAGTTCCTCGCGGTTGGAATGCGGGTACTCCTTGAAGTGGCTGACCTGCAATCCGGCGTCGATGGCGCCGGTGAAGATGGCGCCCAGGGTGTGGACGAACCAGTAGGACGGAGCCGCCTGCTGGTCGACTTTGCCTTCGTAGACGATCGGCTGGTCCTGCACGAAAGGTTCGCTGCGAAAGTACGAGCTGTCCGGCCGATACGGATCGGCTGACTCGGGGTCGAACATCTCCAGGTAGGGATGGGTTTCGTACACCACCAGGCTGCCACCGGGCTTGAGGGTTTGCGCGACGTGGCGGAAGAATTCGCCGATGTCCGGCATCCAGTTCAACACGCCGATGGTGATCAGGGCCACGTCGAAACGGCCATGAAGTTCAGTCGGCAAGTGATGGATGTCTGCCTCGATGAACTCAGGCGCATGGGGCGAGCGTGACGCCAGTTCCCGCGCCTGATCGAGGAAAGCCTCGGACTGATCGACGCCTACGACGCTGCGGGCACCCAGCGCAAACAACGAAAGGCTTTCGCGGCCGTTGTTGCAGCCCAGTTGCACCAGATCTTTGCCGTCGACACCCACTTGTTCCAGCAAACCTCGGAGGGTGTCGTCCATGCAGCAAAAATCCCTATCACCAACAGCCGCCAAACGGGCTCGCCATTCGGCGGTGTCTTTGTGGTGTCGGGCGGAGTCATTCCAGGCATCGCGGTTGCTGGCGATGGCTTTTTCTTTTGTCGGCATTTCCTTTGCGCGCTCCAGACTGGGGTCTTGATTGACCGGCACGAGTCTAGATCAGGGTTTCGAAAAAACCCATTGAGTCTTTGTTCAAATCTTGTAATCCGGGCATCGCGAACGCGCGCTCGTACGGCAGCTATAGTTAATGGCCTTGGGGAAATGCGGGAAAAGCCGATTTCGCAGGTGCTGCCATGAAAAAAACCGATCTGAGACTACTGTTCGCCCTCTGCCTGATCACCACAGCTAGCGCTCACGCAGACGACAGCCTGACACCCACTAGCGATTACAGCAGTGAGTTCAACTATTACGGAGCCGACCAACCCTTCGCTCACCCCGTGCCACCGTCACTGAGCGCGGTACCGCCAGGGTCGTACATCCCGACAGCGCCTCAGGACTTCATCCCCATTTCGAGCCAGCATGAGTTCTACGACTCAAGATTGCCGACGGTAGCGGATGCCACGGTTCGAGTGTTCGTCCGCTCCTACGATCAGCAACGCGGTGTCTACGTGAACGAAGAAGTCCTCGACCCTACGTGCCTGCTCGCGTGCCTCAGCCGTCAGACGCCAGTGATGCAATAAGGTCTACCACTGGCGTTTGTCCGGGCGCGCGAGGCCGAGCTTCTCGATTCGGTAGCGCAGCATGTCGCGGCTCAGGCCCAGCAGCCGTGCGGACTTGGTGACGTTCCAGTCGGTCTTGTCGAGCATCTTGCGCACCATGTCGCGCTCCACTTCCGGCAGGTTCATGGACTCGGTGCCGTTGTAGACCGGGCGCGGCTCGCAGTGTTGCGGCTCTTGCTGGAACAACAGCGGCTCATCCACCAGGCTCAGGCACACGTTCAATTGATGGGCGGCGATGGTGTTGCTCTGGGCCAGCAACACGGTTTGCTCAAGCATGTTGCGCAACTCGCGCACGTTGCCCGGCCAGCTGTAGCTGAGCAGCAATTCCTCGGCCTGATCGCTGAAATACAGGTTCGGTTTGCCATAGCGTTTACCGTGGATCGCCAGGAAGTGTCGAGCCAGCAGCAGGATGTCTGCGCCACGGGCATAGAGGCGCGGCACCTTGATCGAGATGATCCGCAAACGGAAGAACAGATCGCGGCGGAACTTGCCCTGCTGGACCATTTGTTCAAGGTTGCAGTTGGTGGCGCTGATCACCCGCAAATCGACTTTGCGCTCCTTCACCGAGCCGACCCGGCGGATCGTCCGGTCCTCCAGCAGCTTCAGCAGTTTGGCTTGCAGCAACAGGTCCATCTCGCCGACTTCATCGAGAAACAGCGTCCCGCCATCGGCCGCTTCCACCAGCCCGACGCGGCGGTCCTTGGCGTCGGTGAAGGCGCCCTTCTCGTGGCCGAACAGTTCCGACTCCACCAGGTTGGAAGGAATCGAGGCGCAGTTGAACTCAATGAACGGACCTTTGCTGCGCGGGCCGTCGAAGTGCAACGCACGGGCCACCAGTTCCTTGCCGGTGCCGGTCTCGCCTTCCACCAACACCGGTGGCAGATCGGTATTGGCCATGCGCCGCTCGGCGTCGATTAACTGGCCAATGGTGCTTTTCAGGTACTGCATCGGTGCCGATTCGCCGATCAATGCCTGCACCCCTGACTTCTGCGCTTCGCGCTCCTGATAGAACGACAGTGTGCGTTCCATTCGGTCGGTGGCCAGGGCCTTGTCCAGCAGCAGCTTGAGCTCCGGCAGCGCCACCGGTTTGGTGACGTAATGGAAAGCGCCCTCTTTCATCGCCACCACGGCGTCTTCGACGTTGCCATAGCCGGTCATCATGATCACTTTCAGATCCGGCGCGCTGATGCGCAGCTTCTGGATCAGGTCGTGACCGCTCATACCCGGCAGCGAGTTATCGGTCAGCACCACGTCCGGGACGAAAGTGCCCAATTGCTCTAGCGCGTCCTCAGCCGAGTGGCAGACCGTCACCTCGAAGTCCTTGCGCTCCAGGTAGGTCTGAATATTCTCGGCGAGGAGTTCATCATCCTCGACCAGCAGAATGCTGTGCTCCATATTCCCCTCCCGTTGCCACTTTAAAATTGAGACAGACGCGGGTTCCTTCCTGCTCTCGGCTGGTCAATTCGACCGAGCCTTCGAAACGCTCCATTATTCTTTTGACCAGGGCCAGGCCCACGCCCAACCCTCCTTGTTTGGTGGTGAAAAACGGCTTGAAGGCCATTTGTTCTTGCTGCGTGGTCATGCCCTTGCCGGTATCGCTCAGGGTCATGCGCACGAGTCCGGGCTGCGGCGTTTCGATATCGATACTCAGCACGCCGCCCTTGGGCATGGCTTCCAGGGCATTGGCAAACAGGCTATTAAGAATTTGCGTGAGCAACACCTGTTGGCTGACGACCGGCGGACAACTCTGAGGGGTGAAACGCACGTCGATGCTGGAGCGTTTAATCAGCGCGTCAAACGCACTCAACGTGTCGTCGATGACCAGCACCAGGTCTACCGTTTCGTAGTCGTCGTTCATGGGTCGCAATGACACCAGCAACTCCCGAACCCAGCGCGACATGCGGTCGACCTGACTGATGATGTCGCCGATGTTCTTCTGCGCGTTCTGGCTGGAGATTTCCTGAGCCAGTTCGGCACTGGAACGAATGTTGGCCAACGGATTGCGCAAGCTGTGGGCCACCGCCGAGGACATTTCCCCCAGCGCGACGAAGGTCTCGTTGCTGATCAGTTGTTTCTGCTGGCTCTGCAGCAGCATTGCCGCATGCCGCACAATCCAGAACAGTCCGAGGTAGATGGCCAGGCCGCCGAGCAGGGTTGCCAGCCAGATTGACTTGAAGCCACGCTGGATGCGTTCCACCAGGTCCACAGGTTCCTTGTAGATCTCCACCATGGCGATCACTTTGCTTTTGTCAGCATTGAACATCGGGATGTAGTTCTCGATGAACAGGTGTTCAGGCTCACGCAGAAACCTCTGCTCGGGGCGCTCCTCATCGATTTCGTGGTAGCTGGTGGACACCGGTTCCTTCATTTCGAAAGATTCGTCCAGTTCTCGGTCATCTTCGATGCGCACGCCGATCAGCTCCGGGTTGGTCGACCAGACCACGGTGCGATCCAGGGCATACACCGTGGCCAACAGAATGTCCGGCAGATGCTCTACATGATCGAGAAACTCGGTGCGCGAAGCTGCGCGGGAGGCTGGGCTCACGTCGGGATAGGCGTTGTCCTGGCGCGGGTCGAGCATTTCACCCATGGTTCTGTTCGGGGCAATCGCGGCATGGCGAATTTCGGCATCACCAATGGCCTGGACGAACTGCGCGGTCAGCATCGAATCGCGCTCGATGCTCTCCTCGACCACAAAGCGCGTGGAAATGTAGCCCAACCCCAGCGCCACGACGGCGATGATGAAAAAGCTGCCCAGGGAAAACCAGCGCAGCAAATTGAACTGTCCTCGCCAGCCCTTGCCGACTGCTGCCGACGTAACCGGCGCAGGTATTTTTTGTTGTCCTGGTATCTGCATAGGACCTTCCCGGATGCCTTGCATCAAGCCTTTTCAGCCGCGTTTCGGATCAGTGTAGGTGGCATTGATCGAGGCTGACGGCGCCAATGATAGTATTTCGCCGCTATTGCGTTTGCACCGCCTGTAGCGGTTGCTGACGATCGGTTTCTTCCTGCAAAAAATCCACGATGGACTGCGCCGCGTTCTCATCCAGGCGCAGGTTGGGCATGGGGATTTTGTCGAAACGCTCAAACAGTTCCATCGCGAGCGGGTCTTTTTCCGCCAGCATGCGGTCCGGCTCGCGAATCCAGCGACTCAGCCAGGCCGGATCACGCAGGCGAGTGACGCCGATCAGGTCCGGGCCGATGCTGCGCATGCCGATACCCTGCCCGTCCATCGGACCCAGGCTGTGGCACGACGCGCAACGGGTGCGAAACAACTCTTCGCCGTTGCTCGGCGGACGGATCTCGGGCGCATCGGCATAACTTTCTTCAACGCTGGGTTGCTTCCAGTTCTGCAAGGTATTGGCCAACTGATCGGAGAGGATCCACGGGTTCTCGAACGGTGAGGCTTTCATCCAGCGACCGGTGCTTTGGTTGCCCACGATCAGGCTCAGGTTGTGGTCCTTGCTGCGGCCGTTGTCGACGCCTTCGATAAACAGCCCGAGTTTTTTTCGCAGATCGGTGACGGCCTCGAACTCCCCGGTGAGGAACTGCCAGCCTGGCCCGACCTTGAAGCGTTGTGCATAGGCCTTGAGCACGTCGGGTGTATCGCTTAAGGGGTCGATGCTGATGGAGTAGAAAAAAATGTCCTGGCCGACCCGGTCCCCCAGCAACTGCTGCACCTGACGCAGGCGCGCGGTTTCCAGCGGACAGGAGTCGCTGCACGTGGTGAAGATGAAGTTGATCACCACCACTTTGCCCTTGATCAGGTCATCGAAGAAACGCACCTGCCGACCGTCCTGATCGATCAGCAAGGTGTTGGGGAAGTAATCGCCGCCCCAGGGTGTGGCCGATTCCGTCGGCGACAGTGCACCTTCATGAGCGAGCAGCACCCAAGCGGCCAGCACACAGGTGACCATCAGCAAAATCAGGCGAATGCCCAGGGCGCGGGAGCGCGGCGTACGTGATGTCATGTCGGCTCCCCTGCGGATCATGGTGTGACCTCTGCTTTGGTGCCGTAGCCATCGCCGGTGCGGAAGGTTGGCAGCGCAGCGGAGTTCACGTAGCGCACACCATCCCAGCTCGGCAAAGGAGTCGGCATCAACTGCACTTGCCCGGGTTTTTCAACGTCCCAACGCAACAGCATGGAGTTGTCCTCATGTTGCGTATTGTGGCAGTGCTCCATGAAGGTGCCGGCGAATTCGCGAAATTGGATCGCAATCTCGACATTGTCCGTACCATCCTTTTCCGAACCGACGCGATACACGTCCTTGCGTGCCCATTTTTCCCATTCCGGTGGTGGCTTGCCGCCACGGCTGAGGATGATCCCTTCCTCGAAGTGCACGTGCACCGGGTGGCCCCAGCCCGTGTCATTGCCCTTGATGAGCCACACTTCCAGCGTGCCGAAACCCGTGACGCCGGCGTCGGTCGGACCGCTGGCCAGTTTGGTCGAGACGTTCAGGCGGCGCGGGTCCATGCGAAACCCGAAACCGCCGTCGGTCTTGACCGTCCAGGGCGCTTCATCGGTGCCATCGGAACGGCCGAAGGTAAAGGTGCGGTGGCGGGCTTTGGCGAGCAGCGCCTTGTCGGCAGCATTGTCGCGGTGAATCTTCAGCGGGATCATAAACAGGCCTTCAGCCTTGCCCGGTTTGGCCGGCTCATAAGCGGCCGGGTCCATGGCCAGGTCCTGTCCGGTGTAGGCCTTGACGTTGAGTTGCAACACCTTGCCTACCGCCGGATCACCGTCCTCCCACTTTGGCCCCTTGCTGGTTTGCTTGATGATCGCCCGGTATTTCTCGGACAGCACGTCAGCCAGGGCAACGGGTTCTTCCGGACCCTTGCCGTCTTGGTGAACCAGCAGGTTGACGAAGAACAGCTTGTCGCCTGGTTTGATCCCGTTTTTCGAGAAGTTAACGATGATGTCGAAACGCTCGGCTATGCCCAGGGTTGGCAGGATCGCGTTGTGGTTCTGTTTGTCACCGTCGGCATCCAGGTCCATGCTGCCGTCGAACGGTACGCTGTGTTCCATGATATTGCCGTCGTTGGCAATCATGTGGAACGGCACCCGGGCATACGACACGCCCGACCCGGCAGGCCCTTGGAACTCACCGGTGCTGCCCTTGATCTCGCGCACCAGCGCCATTTTGAAGTAGCGCGACACGGAACCATTGAGCATGCGCAAGCGATAGCTGCGGGCGCGCACATCCAGGACCGGTTTCCATTTCCAGTTGACCAGCACCTGGTCACCGAGGAAGCCGCCAGTGTTGAAGGGGTTGAACCACAGTTGACCGTTCTTATCCCACGCCTTGTCCGAAAACATCAGGTTAACGTCGTAGTCGCGGTTACCCCAGGGCAAGGCGCTGCCGCTGGGGAGGCGCAGGTTGACGCCGTCATTCACCGATTCATTGGCGCGATCGAGGGCGCTGTAGTAATTCATCATCGCCGCGTTGCCCTTGTAGACGTTCTGCGCGGTGAAATCGAGCATGTGGTCGTGGAACCAGTGGGTGCTCATGGTTTCGCGCCAGTCGCCGCGGACCTTGATCATGCCGTTGTCGCAGGTTTTGCGGCCGGGGGTGAGGTCGTTGGTCCACAGGGTTTCGCCCGGCGAGCACGGAAACGCTGCACGCGGGTCTGCAGCCGTGGTGTTGATGCTGTCGTAGCCGGCCAACTGGATCGGCCAGCGATAGTCATAGAATTGCCCGGGGAAGAAAAACGCGTTGGCATAGCCGTCGCTTTCCGCCGGTACGTGACCGTTGTGTTCGTGGGTGGTGATGGTGTGCAGACCAAAACCCATGTTCGCCGACGGGTCGATCGGCAAGCCGTTGTAATGGCGCATCAACACCGGTTGTCCGTACCGAACCATGAGCAATTTGGGCGGCAAGGTGCCGTCGAAGGTCCATACCGAGTTGTGTTTCTGCACCGGCATTTTCGGGTGAAAACGCGGTTCAACGCCTTTGGAGGTGCCTGCGGTCGCCGGCACGCCCGCCACATTGTAATAAAGGCCACTGGGGCCAAACTCGCCCACGGCATAGCGGTGCATCTGACGACTGTCACGCAAACCGGTATTCACCCGTGCGCCGGTCTGCACGGTCTTGTAGGCCACCTGCGGGTAAAACTCGTTCCAGCGCTGGTGCGACCAGCCTTTCCCTGGCGGACGGCCTTCCGCCGACGAGCCGATACGGCGGTTGAGGAAAAATTCAATCTGCTTCTGCCAAGGGTTGCGGTCGACCACGTTGGAATACTGGCTGGGGAACGGAGTCAGGCCTGGTTGACGCAAGAACGCGTCGAGCGCCGCACTCGGCGGAGCGCTGCGGGCGACGCTGGTGGGATCTTGTTGCGGTAGCGGGCCGATGGTGGCGGGTGGAAAGGGCAACTGCGCCGCCGGGGTAGTGGGGTCGAGTTTTTCCAGACCGAATTCTTCGAACAGCGCCAGTGGCTGAGTGAACGGCAGAGCACCGTACAGTGGGCTGGGTTTTCCGTTAGTAGGGTAATTGAAACTGGTCTGCAGCGCTGGCGGCAGGATGTTTTCCTGGAGCGGGGTTTTTCGGGTGCCTTTGACGCCACCCGGCAAATCGAAGGAATCCAGGTTAGCCGGGGGCATGGTCAAAATGGCGTTCAGAGCCGCCGCTTTGTCAGCCGGTTCATCGTGGTAAGCCGAGGGGTCGGAAGGTTGTGGCTGTCGCTCGTCGTCGATGGGGCTGGCGCGCAGAGTCGTTGTGCCCAGCGTCATTGTCAGAAGAACGCTCAGAGGCGTCAGGAGGCCGAACAGTTTGAAGGGGTACCGCGCTTTTCTGTCCATCACCAGCCGCCTTGAAGTCATGAGTCATGAAGGGGGGTAATGGGGGTTGTGCAAGGACCTCGCCAGAGTGTAACCGTTTCCTACGAAAGTATTAATACTCAACAAAACAATGACTTATCAACATCGATGCGCCATTACTGGGGAAACGACTGGGGAATGACACCCGCTAACGGGGAAAGTTCACACCCGTTTTCAGGGGACCAATTTGAACGACAGACGGACACTCGTGCCCTCGCCTTCACGGCTTTCCAGGGTCACCGCACCGCCAAACCGCTCCATGATCCGCTTGACCAGCACCAGTCCGACACCCAGCCCGCCTTGTTTGGTGGTGAAAAACGGCCGGAAGGCCATGCTGCGCTGTTCTTCGTTCATGCCTTTGCCGGTGTCGCTCACCACCACGCCGAGGCCACGGGAATCGGTCGGCTCCAATGTGATGGTTAACGTGCCGCTCTTGTCCATGGCTTCCAGTGCATTGGCCAGCAAACTGTTGAGGATCTGCGTCAACTGCACCTGCTGACTCAGGACCATGGGCGTCAGCTTCGGGTCGAACACCACGTGGACCGAGGCTTTGGCGATTTGATGCTCGAAAGCCATCAGGCTGTCATGCAGCGCCGCCACCAGGTTTACAGGCTCGGAGTCATCGTTGAGCGGACGCAAGGATTGCAGCAGCTCCCTCACCCACTTCGACATGCGATCCACTTGGCCGATGATGTCATTGATGTTCTTGTGGGCCGGGCCGCTGTCGAATTCCAGCGCCAGTTCGGCGCTTGAACGGATGGTCGCCAGCGGATTACGCAAACTGTGGGCCACCGCCGACGACATCTCGCCCAGGACGACAAAGGTTTCGTTGGTGATCAGTTGCTTTTGTTGCGCCTCCAGCAAAATGGCCGCCCGGCGCACGATCCAGTAAAGCCCCAGGTAAATCAGCCCGCCGCCCAGCGCAGTGGCCAGCCAGATCAGCACCAGGCCGCGCTCCATGCGGCTGATCAGGTCCTTGGGTTCCTTGTAGATCTCGACCATCGCCGTGACTTTGTCGCCGTCGGCATCGAACAGCGGAATGTAGTTCTCGATAAAGATGTATTCCGGGGGCGTCACGAACTTCTGCTCCATGCGGCTCTTGTCCACATCGTGATAGCTGGCCGACACAGGAACTTTGGAAGTAAAGGCGTGATCCAGGTCCTCGTCGGAGTGGATCGTGGTGCCCATCAATGCCGGGTTGGTCGACCAGATCACCATGCGGTCGGGGGCATAGATGTTGGCCAGGATCACGTCCGGCAAGTGCTCGATATGGTCGAGGAATTCGCCCCGGGCAATGGCGCGGGCCAGCGGGTCGACGTCGGAAAAGTCTTTGTCGTTACGCGGATCAAGCAGTTCGCCCATGGTCCGCACGTTGGGAATCGATACGTGGCGCACCTCGACCAAGGCAATCGCCTGAATAAACTGGGACGTCAACAACGCATCGCGTTGCACGCTTTCGGTAATCACGAACCGGGTGGACACCGCCCCCAACGCCACCGCCACCGCGCCAATCACCGCCATGCTGATGAGCGAAAACCAGCGCAGTAAATTGAACGGCTGCTTGCGCGAGCTCAGGCGAATATCACCCCCCTCGGCCTGGAGTGTTTGAGTAGGCATGTCCATGGACGTGTTCCCGACGATTCCCCTATAGGGTTATAGCCCACTAATGGCCGTTTGCCCGACGTTGGGTCTCATCCCCCCACTTCCTCCTTATGCCCATCTACCCCCAATGCTGGGGACAGTGGCCCGTTCCCAAAAACCGCGCTCCGATGCCGTTTGTGAGTGATACGCCCGTGACTGGGGCCTCTACCGGCCGTTTTCGCCGGTTGGTATGGAAGTTGCCGAAGCCCTCTCAACTGACCCGTCTCCATGGGGCAGGCATTCCGATATATAGAGGGCTTAACTCATGCACCCTTTACTGTCCAAAACCGCGGTCGCCCTGGTCGTTAGTGCACTGGCCCAAGGTGTCGCCCTGGCGGCGCTTTTTGCCGTCGACCCCGGCCCCTATGTACCCGCCAATGGCTCGTTCGCCGCCTGGTATCAGGACACTCACGGTCGAACCCTCGAGCTTTGCCTGTCCAAGGCCGTCAGCTCCAGGGTTGCCAGTGCACCCGGTGCGCCGGCCTACATGTGCCTGTTGAATCCGACCCCCGGCGTTTTCGACGACACGCAGCCCGTCGTTTTCCCGAGCAACTTTCCCGATGAGGCGTTCTGGTTCACCGGCGACGGCTCAATCGTCGATACCGCACGGGGCATCGACCTGACCTATGTCAGCGCCGTGGAAGCCGCCTTCGCCGCTGAAGAACCGGTAGACGGCGACCAGGTCAGTTTTGGCCGCATCCGCATTCGGGTGGACGTGCCCACCGCCGGCGTCTACACCATCACCCACCCCTATGGCGTCGACATATTTGACGTTCCCGCCGGTGGACGCCGCGCAATCAACATGACCCGCGACATCGGCATTGGCACGCCGAAAACCTACGACGGCGCACTCAAGAGTGACATCGGCCCATTCCTGCGCAGCGTCAACGGCCCCTACACCGAGACTAACCCGGCCACCGGGTCGGCCGAGCATTTCGTTGGCGATCCGAATCTGGAAGAAGCCTTCACCGGCAGCCCTTTCAATACCAACTACATCCGCATCGAAGGGCCTAACGGTCTGGACTTGCGCACAACAGTAATGGCTATTTCCGGCAAGTTGGCGACCGTGGTCCGGCCAACTCCGATGATCACCGAGCGCAGCACTTACTCGCGTAAGGCCGGTGAAAGCGCACCGGTGGCGCAGCAGGATGTGTTCGTCATGGCCCCACCGCCACCGGCCACCGTGACCCTGGACAGCAACACTCCGGTGCTGAACCTGACCGAGGCTGATACCTCCGGCCACTGGTACGCCCAGTCCGCAACCAACCCGACATTGCCAAACAACCTGGTGCTGACCGCCGATAACCACCTGGCCATTCCCAGCAGCACACCGACCACCCTGTCGATGCCACTGACGGACCTGGTGGTGATCCAGACCGCCCAGTACAGCTTGAGCTCCGCGCAAATCACGGTAGTGGCTTCGACCAGCGATGAAACCTCGCCGCCGGTACTCACCGCCACCACCAGCACCGGTGTCGCCATAGGAGCCCTGAGTGGCGATGGCGCAGTGAAATCCCTGGCGACCGGCATCTCGCCAATTCCACCGGCCAAGGTTCGAGTGACGTCATCCAATGGCGGCAGCGATACCGAAGAAGTGGTCATCGTGCAATGAACGCACACATGCCCAGATCCTCATCAGGAGGCATCATGAACAAATTGCCACGCCTGGCGCTCAACGCCCTGGGACTGACTCTATCGCTGTCCGGCAGTGCTTTCGCGCAACTCGCTGCCGTCGACCCCGGCCCCTACACCTTTGCCACCGGGAAATTCCCGATGTGGTATCAGGACAACAATCTGCTGTCGCTGGAACTGTGCCAGTCGCGGGCGACCAGCTCGCGGTCGCCTGGCGCACCTGGCGCGCCCTCCTACATGTGCATCCTGAATCCGGAACCCGGGGTTTTCGACGACACCCTGCCGATGGTGTTTCCGGATAACTGGCCACCGGAAGCGTTCTGGTACCTCGCCGAGACCACCATCGCCGATGTCGGAGGCTATGGTGTGGATGCCTACGTGGCCGGGATCGAAGCGGCATTCGCTGCGGAAAACCCTGTCGACGGCGATCAAGCAAGCTTCGCGCGGATTCGTTTGCGGGTGAACGTGCCTGTCGCCGGGACCTACACCATCACCCACCCGTACGGCGTGGAAACGGTCACCGTCACCACGCCGGGGCGTCGGGCGATCAACATCACCCGCGACATCGGCATCGGCGCACCGGGTAACTTCTCGGGTGCCCTCAACGGGCAGGTCGGGCCATTCCTGAGCAGCGTCAACGGCCCCTACACCGAGGTGAACCCGGACACCGGTTCCATCGAGACATACGTCGGCGATCCGAACCTCACCGAAGCGGTCACCGGCAGCCCGTTCAATAACAACTTCCTGCGTGTGCAGGGGCCGGCCGGGACCATCCAGACCACCCTCTTTACCGTGTCCGGCAAAGTCCTCGACAACCGTGCGCAAACCCCGGTGGAAATTGGCCGCGCCACTTACCGCCGAACCGCTTCAGGCCCGGGCACCAGCAGTACCCGGGTAGAAGTGTTTGGCAAATCGACCAACGGTTCGAGTCTGTGCTTCCGCGAAACCGTAGCCCTTGTGCCCGGACCACCGCAGTCGCCATGCCTGACCAACATGCTTGGCGACAACAACGGCCAGTTCTTCGGCCATCGCCTGACAGGTGCCACCGTGCCTGCGGTGGTGGTGGTCACCGCTACCGACCCGAGTGCCACCACCCGGCCAACAGCCGTGTCGAGCAAGCTCACCGACCTGGTGAAAATCCAGACCGCTCGCTACAACTGGAGCAGTCACAGCCTGGTGATCGAGGCCACCTCCACGGACGAAGTGGCGGTGCCAGACATGGTCGCGCAGGGTTACGGACGTCTGTCGAAAACCGGCATCTTGCAACGCCTGACCGTCGCCGACCTGACTCAGCCACCGGCCAGCGTCACGGTCAAATCGGCGGCGGGCGGCAGCGATACCGAGCTCGTCGTGGTTGTCGGGACCGCACCGGATACCGGCGAGAACCAGGCGCCGCTCTCCGTTGCCGACACCGGCAGCACCAGCTTCGGCGTGCCGATCACCCTCAACCTGCTGGCCAACGACAGCGACCCGGACGGCAACACGCCACTGAGCATCACCGCGCTGACCCAACCGGCCGCCGGCCAGGGCACCGTGGCATTGAGCGGAACGGCATCAGTTGTCTACACCCCACCCGCCGTGGTCAATGCACTGCTGACCACGACCTTCACCTACAAGGCTCAAGACGTCAAAGGCCTGGCCTCGACCGCTGCGGCGACCGTGACCATTACCGTTGCGCCTAACCAGTCTCCGGTGGCGGTCGCCGACAGCATCGCGACCCTGGGCGTGGCGGTTCCGATCAACGTGCTGGCCAACGACACTGATCCGGAAGGCAACGTGCCTCTAGCCGTCGCCAGTTTCACCCAACCACCGGCAGGTCGTGGCACCGTCAGCAGCAACGGTACGGTGATCACCTACACCCCACCGGCCACGGTCACGACGGCCTTCACCACGACCTTCACCTACATCGCCCGGGACAGCTTCGGTGCCCTGTCGACACCGGCCACGGTCACCGTGCAAGTCTCGCCAAGGCCTGCTGCGGAAAACTTCACGGTGACCACGGCTACGGTGTCGGCTCGCTCCAACAACCGCTTCACCTGGGACTTTGCAGGGACTTCATCGGTGGTCACCGGCAACACCATCACCGTGCAGGTCACCACCCCGACCGGGCTGGCAACCCTGGGCACCACCACGGTGCCAGTGACCGGTCGCTGGCGGTTGACGGTGAGCAACAGCACCACAGTGATCCCGTCGGCTAACCCGACTGCAACCATCCGCTCGTCCCAGGGCACCGAGCGTACGGTGTCGGTGATCTCCAACTGAGCCCTCGCCCCGCCCGCCGATTCGGTGGGTGGGGCCGGCCTCTTCCCAAAGGACGCAGCCATGAAAACCTCGACCGTCGCCCTGCTCTGCCTGCTTCTGCTCTGCAGCAGTGCGGGCGCGCACGCCGACGATTTGATGGAGAACGACGACCTGGCCCCCGGCGCCGACCTCGGCGAGTTACCACCACCGATTGGCCAGCAAGCACTGATCGATCAGAACGGCCAGGCCAACGTTGCGCTGCTGCAACAGAACGGCCAGTCGCTGCTCGGCACCATCGTCCAGTCGGGCAGTAATCAGGAAGCCTACATCCTGCAACAAGGCAGCGACCTGATGGCAATGATCACTCAGCAAGGTTCCGGCAACGCCGCCTCGATCACCCAGACCGGCAGCCACAACCGCGCGCAGATTTCCCAGAACGGCAACAACAACGACGCCAGCATCGATCAGGCCGGCACGGGGCTTTCAAGCGCCGTGACCCAGTCCGGAAACGGCATGAGCGTTTCGGTCAAACAATACCGCTAAAGCACTGCACCACTTGGAGGTTTCATCATGTTCAAACTGACGCCCCTCACCGCTGCCATCCTGGTCCTTGTCAGTGCCCAGGCGATGGCCGACGACAGCGTTTCCACCCAGGACCAGGTCGGTACCGCCAACATCGCCGACGTGAAACAGACCGCGGCCCCGTTCAGTACCGCCACCCAACAACAACTCGGCGAGGGCAACGACGCCGCAGCGGTGCAAGACAACGCCACCGGCACCATCACCCAGGATCAACTCGGCGACTACAACGCCGGTTACGCTGAGCAACTGTTCGAAAACGGCAGCACCATCACCCAGCAACAGGTCGGCAGCTCCAACACCAGCCACGCCAGCCAGTCGATAGGCGTGGGCGGCAACGAAGCGCTGCAACAACAGCAAGGCACCGGCAACTTCTCGTTCATTTATCAGGACACTCAGGAAGCCACCCAAGCTCAAACCTTCCAGTTTGGTGACAGCAACGAGGCCAATATCGAACAGATCCAACTGGGCACTGCCAACAACGCAGTGATCATCCAGTACGGCACCGCCAACTACGCCACCGCCGAACAAATCGCCCACATGGGTGGCCAGATCAATCTCAACCAGGCGGGCGAAGGCAACTACGCCTATGGCGACCAGCGCGATGGCAACGGCGGTACCGTGACCATCAACCAGTTCGGCGACTTCAACGGCGCCGAAGTCTGGCAAGGCGGGCAAACCGCCAGCGAGGCCACTGTCAACCAGTACGGGCAAACCAACGAAACCGTGGTCGACCAAAGCTTCGGCGAAAACAACGTCGCCCAGGTGCTGCAAGTCGGCGACCTCAACGCGATTTATGCCGACCAGTTCGAATCCGTCGGCTCGACCCTGGCGCTGTACCAACAAGGCACCAACAACGTGCACTTCACCTACCAGAAGGGCGACAGCCATGTGCTGAACGCCACCTCCGTGGGTAACGACAACAAGGTCTACGCCAGCGACTGGAAAGGCCCGGAAAAGGGTGGCCAGTTCGGCAGCAACCAACGTGCAACCGTCAACCAGAACGGCACCAACAACACCGCCAGCTTCAAACAGGACGGCATCGGCCACCTCATGACCACCAGCCAGACCGGTACCGGCAACAAAACCACCGTCAAACAGGCTGAAAACTACAACGAGCTGTACTTCGACCAAAACGGCAGCGACAACATCCTCATCGCCGACCAGCGCGGCACCACCAACCTGGCCCAGGGCAGCAGCAACGGTACCGGCAACACCACCGACTTCGACCAGTCCGGCACCGGCAACCAGGCGTTCACCACGCAGCTGTATGGCAGCGACAACATGATCACGGTCAAACAGGCTGACACCATGAACGTGGCCTACGTGACTCAGGGCGGCACCGCCAACATTGCCAATGTTAATCAGAGTGGCATGACCCAGATGGCGACGGTGCAACAGGTGGGCAGCGACAACCGGGCAACCGTGCTACAGCAATAATCGCACTGCATAAAAAAACCGCGGCCCTGGGTGGGGGGTCGCGGTTTTTTTATGGGCTGATGCAACACAACGGGGGGAGCCCCCTCGCCACAATGGTTCAGCGCTTACTCTTGCGGATCGATGTTATCCAGCGCCCGATTTACCGCAAGGTCGGCCAGCATGATGACCTGCTGGATGCCCAACAACATGCTGCGCTGCGGCCCCTCCAGAAACACCGCGAAATCAGTGGCCATGACACTGGCGGAAGCCAACGACTCACAGGCGTGGGCCAAGAGGCTTTCGGTGTCGATGTCCGGGGCGATGACGAACATCGTCCTGGGCTTACGCTCAGGCGTGTCTTTTTGGGGATTGAGGTAATGGTCGAGGCCGCGGTTGGCCGCTTCGTGGAGTTTTTTTGAATCGGGTGACACGTAGGGGGAGACGGTGTCGGTTTCTGGGGGATTGGGTGTGGCTTTGAACATGGTGAAGCTCCTTTGGAAAATAGCGCCACCAGAACCTGTCGCTAAACAAGTAAGGGTGGCGACTGTATGCAGGTTAGCGAACCGGCCAAAGGCACCCGGTAGACCCGAAGATCTCCCGCATACAGCCACCATAACGTAATTGCAGACATCAAAAGTCAGCAAGAAAGTCTGGAACGCTGATGCACTTTGAATAGTCCGGGTCGCTAAACCCGGCCGCTGAACACAGCGGCCCGGAAACGATAAAGACCAGGTACAAAGCGTACAAGCCGGCGGATTCTGGCGTAGTCGTAGGCAACGGCGCAAGGATCTGTAGCTTTCAGGAAGTAACGCTAAACGCCATTAAACACGCCCCTCGAATCAGCACATATTCCCTGTGGGACTGGGTCCATCTGCAAGAGACTGGTCGGCTGTCAGGCCGCAATCGCAGGCAGGCCAATAACCTACTGACAAACCACCCTCCCCCAAACACCGAGAAAAATTCGGACTTCCCCTACAAGCCAAACCGAATCCCCCGGCATCCACCATTGAGCCCTATCGCCAAAGTGCCCCGTTTCCAAGGACCGGGCACAAAGCGTGACCAAACTCATCCCCCAACACCAACTCGCCGGCCAGAGCGGCCAAGTACTCGACAGCCATCAAGCTGCCGATGCTCTTCGTCAGGCCCTGAACTACCCATACGACTTACAAGGCTTCGACGACCTGCTGAATGCCGTGGGCGCCAACCGCTCCAACTACATGCAAACCGCCCACCAGCAAAAACTGATTCAGGCCGTGAGCAACGGCGATTGGGCGATAGTCACACCTCGCGTCAATACGGATAACGGAGGCGGATCATGGAACGGTTTCAAAACAAAACCCGAACCACCCCCGGCGCAACATCTGGTCGAAGATCACGCCTTCACGCAGCCCAAACCGGCCGAGTCGGGCTTTCATATTGTTGAAAAGGCCATGAGCCTTGAGTCGTTGGAACGCTCACTTTACGAGAGCTCGCCAAGCGATGCGTTACGTCGCGAATTTCGTTCGCTCAATCGCCATCTCGGCGAAAGGGTGAAACCGGGGCAAATGGTGATCTTCAGCGATCCACGGCACTACATGTGCCGGCGTGAAGAGGCGCAGATGATGATTGCTGCCGAGAAGGTCAACGAGGCGCTCAAGGATCTGAGTGATGAAGAGGCTTCGTTTATGGTTGAACACCATGAGGTTATAGAACCGTTTCTAGGTATCTCTTCAGGTGGACTAGGCGTGGCGTCGTTTATGGTCGGTCGTCACTTGGAAGACCTCGGAGACACTCTCAAAGAATTGGAGCGCTTACATCAAGAGCAGTACCGACAACATCGTCATCTTCATTCACCAGAGTTTTTTGCTCGACGCAAACGCCTGATGGCGAAACTGGACGCCGGTTTCGGGCCTTTGGTGCGTAAGGGACTCGGGCTCGCAGATCATCCTAAGCTCAAAAGAGCGTTGGGGCTTTCGTCTCGCAAAACTATTCATCATTGGAACAAAGCAGGTTCTCCAACGCAGTTACCGGGTTACGCAACGAACATCTCGGCAGTCACTCAAGCCGCTAAATATATGAAGGTAGGTGGTTACGTGGCGATTGCTCTGGGTGCAGGTTCAGCCGCAATGAAAATTAGCGAGACTTGCCGCAGTGGGCGCGAAGAGGAATGTCGTCAGGTGAAGTTTGTGGAGGGCTCGAAATTGTCTGGCAACGTTTTGGGTGGCATAGCGGCAGGCCGACTGGCCCCGATGGTTGCCCCTGCAACATGTGCAGCCATTGGCGCTGGAACGGCAGGGCTAGGTGGACTCGTTTGTATGTTGGTGGTGAGTGGGGCTGTGATCGCCGGTACTGCAGACGGGGGGGCAGTTCTCGGTGAAGTTGCCGGCGAAATGCTTTATCAGGTTACCGCTCCATGAGTCGGCATGACTGGGTGTTTTTGGCATCTTGTTTACTTTGGGCGGCAGTGATGTTGGTGAACACAGCGGTATCGGTATACGCCGCCTACGTCAAAGCGGAGGAATGCCAGGCGCACTTTGTGAAATCGAATCTGGTCGAGCAATACCGATTTAAACCGTCCGGCAGTTTCTTAAGCCGGCTAGGAAGTATGGGAATGGTCTATTCCCTATTGGTATTCAAATATCAGCGCCGTTTAGATCCCGTCTCAATTGAAGAAGTGAAGACGTTTCCTGCACATCTGCGGCCTTGGATCGTAATTCCTGGCCATATCAATCTATTCTGCGTTGTCTGGATGTTTGCAATGTGTGGTTGGGCCAGATACACGGGCCTGGTTTAGCCGAGCCTAGGTGAGGGAACTGACCGAGGTGTTTAAAAGAAATTTAACGACCTGCAATTACGAATCGAATTCAGGTTTTGAAAAGCACAAAGATCAACTCCCTCTCCCCCTCGCCCCTATGGGCCGGTCCGACGTTTCGGGAGGGATCGACGGGCGGCGTTCCGATGAGGGGTGGATTTAAAGCACAACACAAACCCACAGCCGTAATCCACCACTCAACAGGCCGAGCGTTAGCTCGCCTGCAGCACTTGATCTTGATCCACCCGCCCCTTCGGGAGGCTGAGTGGAGGTGTTCATCTGGGGGCAGGCGCGCAGCGCCGTTCGACGCAGTCGAACACATCGAGAGGAGGTCGAAGCGAAGCCGACCGGAGGCGATGCCCCCAGATGAATGCCGGAACGAAGGAACGCCGAGCCTAAGCGAGGGGCCGGACGCTCGGGGCGAGCCTTTTTGGGTACTTTTTTGGCGTTTGAAAAAAGTGCCTCGCCGTAAGGGCGAAACCGCCAGCCGCCGTTACCGCAGAAATGGATATGTACTCAGTCAACAACAGCCAGGTCGGCCCGAAGGCCGCCTCGGTTCACTCTTCCTCACCCTCAGGCACAACCTTGTTCTGAGTCAGGTAGCGGTCAAGCGTCGCATTGTTGTCAGGCGAAGAATTATCCCCCGCCACCTGCCACAAGCGCCGCTCAATCCCCTGCGCCAGCAAATGCCCAACGGCCGCCTCGATCGCCGACAACACACACAACTGCGCCGGCTCGTTCGTGGTGTACCCGACCTCAGCCTCCAGCAATTTCTTGAACTCGATAAACTTGAACACCCCCGCACTGCGCCCGACAGAGTAAATCGTCTTGCTCGTCATCACATTGGCCAACACCTGCCCACTACGAACATCCACCGCACGAAGGTTCACCGACACCTGATCCACCCGATACTCCCGGGAAATATCGATCCCCAGATACCGCGCCCCTTCCCCGCCGCTACGCACGTTGGTGTCATAGGCAATAATCCCGCCCTCAAGCATCAAATTGGCCGCCTGCAACGGCGGCAACTCGCCCTGGATATTCACCGGCGTATTCGGTTTCTTCTGCGAGGCGCGAATGATCTTGCGCTCGGTCAACAGGTTCTGCAGCCCTTCACGCTCCAGCACCACAAACCAGCCACTGGCCTGCAACGCATCCATCAACATGCTCGCCGCGCCCTGGGTCACGCTGGTGGAAAAGGAACTGGCCGGGGTCGGTTTGTACTGCCCGGTCTGATCCCGGAAGCCATACACCACCGCCATCAACCGCCCCTTGGGTCGTGGCATGTTCAGCAAGTCGTAATAGGTCGACGCCCGAGGTGTCAGGGTCGGTGATTCGGTGTCCTGCTCGGCCCCCATCGGCTCGCGCAAACTGCACCCTTGTAATGCCGCCAACATCAGCCCTAGCGCTATTATTTTTTTCATGTCCTTAACTCCCCATCGATCCAAGTCCCCCGTCAAGGGGCCAGGCCATTCACCTGGATTTCGGAAACTTCACCGGTCGCTCGGTCGGTCACTTCAATAGTCAGTGCACCGGAGTCGTCGATGACGTTCACAACAAAAGCGTCGGTGGTCAGGCTCCCGGCATTGCCCGCGGAGATGTTGTCCATCAACTGCCCTAGCAGCCGTGATTGCAGCTGACTGGTGAAGCGCTCCAGGGCCGACGTGCCGGCCGCGCTGGTACGGTTCTTCAAGTCAGGGTCGTCGTAATCGTTCTGCGCCTGGGCGTTGTTGAGCAACCAGGTCCCGTTCAGCGCGTTGCCGCCAAACGACGGGTTGATCGGCGTGTAGACCAGCTCCGTGGCCTGGACCAGCCCACAGCTGCCCAGCCCCAATAACCACATGCCCGTGCGTTTCGAGAAAGTTCCAGTGTTCATAGTTCGTCCCTCTCAAGGTCGGTGGTGTCCTGCAACAAGGTTTCCAGCTTGCGCTGGACGATCTGCACGCGGACCAGATCGGCAGCCTCATAGGCCTCGTCCTTCAACTCCACAGTGTTCGGCGGCAGGAAGCGCCGATAAACCAATCGTTGCTGATATTCCACGGTCACCAGGCTGCCCCAGCGTGCCGAAGGTCGTTCACGCACCACCAGGTTGAAGTCCATCGGGCTGGTGGCACGCAGGCGTTCACTGAACGAGTAGTAAAAGTCGTGGCCGATGTGCGAGATCGTGTCGTCGACGATAAAACCCATCATTTCGTCTTCTTCGGCAGCCGACACGAAGGACGTCATCAGCATCAGGACCAGGGCCGGTAGCCAGTGTCTGTTCATGGCAACACCGCCCCAACACCCGAGTCGTTTTTGGATTGGCCTTTGGGCGCGGACGCGCTATCGAGGAAGGCCTTCTCGGCCACGAACTGCCAGTCCTTGTAGCTCGCCATGCCGGTGAAGTCCGACCATTGAGTGGGAAAATCCGCCTGCTTGAGCGGCGTGTCCGTGGAGGGGCTGCTGAGGCCGGTGATGCGTCCGTCAAAACCGCGCATCAACGTCCATTCGCCGCCACCAATCGGGTCCGGGTACAGGTTGCGCAAGTGATGTTTGGGCGACGGAAAACGCTCGTCCTGCAACAGGTCCGCCAGCTCCTTCGGGTACTGGGCCAGGCCAGGTGAACTGCGGTAATAACTGCGCAATGCCTGGGCATATTGAGTGCCGACCCAGAGCAACTGCCGTTCACGATCACGGCGCGACGCGGTGGACCACAACTCGCCGGCGCTGGCCAGACCCAGGCCCATCAGCATGATCAGAAACAGCACGCCCAGGTAAGTGAACCCGGCCTCATTCGAGGGCTTACCACTCGGAATAAAGGCTGCCATCACGCGCCCTCCCTGTGGCCCCGCTTTTGATATCGGCGACTCCGCCCGGGACGCCGTCAGGCGGCGCCACCAGCACCCAGAGGTCTTTGCGTTCGGCAATCGGGTCCATCGGCGGGTTGCGCAGGTAACGCTGTTCGACCATCTGTTCGATGGAGTCGGGATAACGCCCGGTGTCGCCGTAGTAGTGGTCCAGTGCTTCGCGCATGGCCGACAGGCTCTGGCGCAGCGTGGTCTCTTTCGCGGCCTCGAGGCTGTTGAAATAGCGTGGCAAGGCGATGGTCATCAAGGTGGCGATGATTGCCATGACCACCATCAGTTCCAGCAGGGTAAAACCCTTTTCCCGACGCATAATCTCACCACTCCCGGTAGGCGATGCCGTTGAGCCCCTTGCCGCGCGCCTTGGAGTAAACGTCAAAAACGTCTACGCCTTCCCGCGGATTCTGAGCCGTGCTGTCGTAGGAGCGCACGCCCCAGCCGCCTTCGTCGTCACGCTTGACCGGCGCCAGCGGGTCATGGGGCACGCGCCGTAAAAAGAAGAACTTGGCGCCCTTGGCGCTGCGTACATCACGCACACCGTCCACCAGCACTTGCAGGTTCGGCGGGTAGCCGCTGCTGTCCAGGGATTTCTCGATGTAGCCGGCGTCGAAAGCACGTTTATAGGCGTCGATGGCATCGCGAATCTGATACAGCGCCGTGCGCAGTTCCTGCTCCTTGCCCCGGCGCACCACGGTCTCGGTCAGCGGCGCAGCCATGCCGGCCAGCAGGCCGATCAGGGCCAGCGTCACAACGACTTCGATCAGGGTAAAACCGCGTTGCGAGGCGTTCATGATCAAGGCTTCTCGACGACAACGCGGGTGGAAGCAACCGGAGCGCTCAGGGCCTCTGGGCGAATCGCCGAGTCCATCCCACGGTCCGGTGCCTGAATGTGCATGCTGGTTTCGGTACCGGTGGTGAACTCCATGTCCGACGGGCTCTGGTACGGCAGGTTGCGCACGATCCGCGGCGTGATCGACAGCACCAACTCCGACTTGCCGACGGTGTCCTTGTTGCTGCCGAACAAGCGGCCAAGACCTGGAATGTCGCCAAGGCCGGGGATTTTGTTGCCGGTGGCGCCATGGTCGTTGCGCATCAGGCCGGCGAGGATCTGGGTTTCGCCGTCATGCAGACGCAGGGTGGTCTGGGCGTTGCGGGTGTCGACCTGAACCGGAATCGTGCCCTGGCGGGTCGGTTCCAGTGGCGTGGCGTTACTCACTTCCAGGGCGATTTTGATCGCCACTTCGTTGTTCAGGTGCACAGTCGGCTGTACTTCAAGTTTAAGACCGACATCGAGGTAGGTGACGCTTTCGGTGATCACCGGGCCTTGAGTCGAGGGCACCGAGGTGGCGCTGATGATCGGTACGCGCTGACCAATGTGGATGCGCGCCTGTTCGCGGTTGCTGACGCGAATCACCGGGCTGGCCAGGGTGTTGATGTCGTTGTCCTGGGCGTTGATCTTGGCTTGCGGCGACGGCGAGATGGAGATCCGGCTGGAGTTGATGCCTTTGAGTTGATCGAGCAGGGTCACGGCCGAGCCGTCGCTGTTGACCACGCCGAAGGTGTTCGGCCATTGCAGGCCAAGGTCGAGAATCCGCTGAGTGGCGACTTCCATCACCTCCACTTCCAGCACCACTTCAGGGTTGGACTGGTCCTGCGATTGCAGGAGTTTTTCGGCCATGCGGATAGCGTCTTCAGAGTCGCGCATGGTCAGGGTATTGAGGCGTTCGTCGACGAACACGTCGCGGGTCTTGAGCATGGTTTTGATCATGTTCAGCGCGGTGTTGGCATCGATGCTGGTCAGGTAGAAGGTGCGCATCACCAGCTCCTGGTAATCCTTGAGCTTCTGCGGCGAGTCCGGGTAGATCAGCAAGGTGTTTTCATTCACCACTTTCTGGTGCAGCTGGTTCTGTTGCAGCAGCAGTTCCACGGCGTCTTCGATGCGCACGTCACGCACGAAGATGGTGGCTTTCATGTCCGGGCGCAGGTCCTTGTCGAAGATGAAGTTCAAACCGGCGACCTGCGACAGCACTTCGAAGATGGTTTTCAGGTTGGCTTCGCGAAATTCCAGGGTCACCGGCCGATCGAGACGGGTCCGCAGTTGTGGATACGCAATCACATTGCGGCTTTGCACCAGGCGGACGTCGCTTTGCAGCTCCAGCGCCCCTTCATTCTTCGGGTCCAGTTCGAGGATCTGTTTCACCTGGCGGTCGGCACCGTAGATGTCACCGCGACGCAGGTCACCACGGGCCAGTTCGAGTTTTTCATCCAGGCTGCGCATGTGATCGAGCTGGCGCAGCGAGTCCTGGGCCCGGCGGTTGTTCGGTTCGATGGTCAACACCCGGCTGTAAGCCTGGCGGGCAGACGCGAAATCACGCTGGGCGCGATCCATGTCGCCCTGGGTCAACAGCGCCGTCACTGCACGAGCACGGCTGCTGTTCAGGGCCAGGTGCAGCTCGGTGTTGCGAGGGTTGTCCTTCAGCCCTTCCTCAATGCGGGCCAGGCCGGCTTCGTATTGTCCCGACTCCATCAGGTCGGTCGCCTCTTGCTTGGCAACCTGCGCCGAACTGCACGCGGCCAGTCCTGCACAAAGGCAAAGGTTCATCAGCGCTCCTATGGTACTACGGCATGATCTGATCATTGCGTGCTCCCCACAGACAAAGTCTGAGACAAATGCAGCGGCAGGTAGACAAAGCTGAGTTCCACGTCGGAAATCCCCTCGATCCGCCACGTGTCGTCGATCACATCCCCCTTGCGCACGACGTATATTTTTTCGCCGTTCTGCAAAAAAACTTGCAGGTCGGAACGGTCATTCAGCTTGCCAATGAACTGGAAAGGCATCGGTGGTGCCGTGGGGACTTGCACCACCGGGGTCAAGTTGACGGGTTGTTCGGTGACGGTGGCGAGCTGCGGCGCAACCTTCCAGCTGCGGGAGGCGAACAGGTCGCCAACCGGGCTCAGGTCCTTGACCGCTGCCGATGTTTTGCCGGCGGACGCGGCGGGCAGCGCACCACGGGTTTTGCTGTTGGTCGGGGTGGCCACGGCGGCAACCAACGCATCGCCCTCCTCTGACGACGTGAAGTATTCAGGCAACCAGGTCAGCGCCGCCGCCACACCGAAGAACGCCACCCAACCCACTACGCGTTTGGGATTCATCATGACCTCGACAGGTAAAGGGTCATGCGGATCCGCCCGGTCAGGTCGGTGTCGGCGATTTTTTTACGCTGGAACTCCACGTCCTCCACCACCACCGCCGGCAACTGGCCGAGCAAGGCGTGCAGGAAGCGCCGCAGTTGCGGGTAGCTGCCGCGCACCGGCAGCAGAATCTGATAACGGGCCAGGTGCGTCTTGGGGTCGATGCCCAGGGAATATTCGCCACGGGCCAGGGTGATGTGCTCCTGAGCCGCCAGTGCGTAAATCTTGTCGATGGCCACGGTGGCCTGCGGCTGGGACGGCAACTTGCTGCGGAAGTCGTCGAGCTGACGTTGCGGCACCACCGGCGCGGCAACACTGCCGTCTTCGACTTTGGCCAGGTATTCGCCGGCTTCGCGCGTCTGCTGGCTGAGCGTTTGCAGCGACTGCCAGTCCGGCATCAGGCCCACCAGGCCATACACCAGCGCCAGCAGCAACATCGCCAGCCCTGCCAGGCCGGGAATGCCCAAGCCTTGCAGGTATTCGTGGACGATCAATCTAGGGATTTGCATCGCCAATCTCCCAGCTAGCCGACAGGTTGAATTGCACCGGGTGTTCCGGCACGTTCGCGACGATTTCGTGGCTGAGCAGCGACACATCGGACAGCTCGTCGCTGGCTTCGAGGCTGCGGTGGAAGTCGAGCATGGCTTCCAGATCCCGCGCTTCGGCGCTGATTCGCACCTGGCCTTTGCGGGCATCCGGGGTCAGGGTCAGCAAGGCAATGTCGTCCCGGGGCATGGCTTCGAGCATGGCGAACAGACGCTCCCATGGCCGGCGCAATTGCTGGGACACCTTGCGCATCTCGGCCAGGTTGTGCGCCTGTTCACGGGTTTCGGCCGGGGTCAGACTGACTTTGCCGCCCGTGTCGCCGGTAAGTACGCGCTGAGTGGTTTGCAAGTGGCCTTGCTGTTGCGCGGCCTGTTCGCTGAGGTGCTGCTGAACCAGCACGCAGGTCAGCGTCAGCACCACGCCACCGACCAGCAGGCTCCAGCCGAAAGGGCCCGAGCGACGGCGTGGCTGGAAGTCGAGCATCAGGGCGCGCATGTCAGGCCACCGCCCGGGACATGACGTACAAGCCATCGCGTACGGATGTCCGGTGTTCTTCGAGGGTGCGCAGGTGCACACCGGGTACGTCAGGGTGCGAGTCAATGCGTGCCGGCGCGTGCAGGTAAACGTTCAGTGGTCGCTCGCTGGTGGACGCCTGCAATTGGTTTTCACGCCCGATCAATGCAGTCAGTGCAGCATCGCTGTCGCTGCTGCCCACCGAACGCACCGATGCCCAGCGCCCTTCCCGGGCCCACAGCAACACACTGCGCACCGGTTCGGCGACCACGAACAGAAAGTCCCCGGCGTCGAAGCTTTTATCGAAATGATTGAACGCCGCCATCAGGTACGGCTGCACCGAGCGCAGGCGCAGGCCACGACCCGTGACCAGCGTGCGCAGATGCGTCAGCAAGTCTTGCGGCAGCGCGGTGGCGACCCGGTCGTAGCCCGCCGGTTCGGCCGACAGCACCATGCTCCAGGGTTGCGTCGGCACGCCGTAAAGGTCTTCGAAACACAGTTGGGCAAACCCGAGCAATTCGGCAGGGCTGCTGATCTGTTCGCTCCAGGGCACCAGACAGAAGCGGCTGAAGTGCCCGGAGATCACCACACTCAATTCGGCACCGGGACGGGTGTGTTCGCCCAGCAGACGGTCGAGGGTGTCCAGCGCCACGGCCCAGGCATGGAAGCCTTCGTCGATAAAGCCGACACTCCCCAGCCACAAGGTTTCACTGCCACGGCGCTGGCCCAGACCGACGCCACTGGCGCCGAGCACGGCGACAAAACGATCACGAGATAAAAGTGACACGATTGATCTCCTCGAGCGTGGTCCGCCCCTCTGCAACCAGCTCCAGTGCCGACTCGCGCAACAGGCGCAAGCCACGGCTGCACGCCAGGGCCTTGATTTTCGAAATGGGTTGGCGCTCGACGATCATTTGCCGCAGCTCATCGTCGAGGTGCAGCAGTTCGGCAATCGCCGTACGCCCGCGGTAACCGGTGCCCCGGCAATGACCGCAGCCCTTGCCGTGGACGAAGTGGTAGTGATCGACCTGTTGCGGATCGAGGCCCGAGAGGCGCAATTCTTCATCGGTCGGGTAGGCCGGCGCGCTGCAACTGGCGCAGACCAGTCGGATCAGCCGCTGGGCCAGCACCGCATTGAGTGCCGAAACGAGGCTGTAAGGGTCGATTTCCATCTGGGTGAACCGGCCGATCACGTCGAACACGTTGTTGGCGTGAATGGTGGTGAACACCAGGTGTCCGGTGAGCGCCGATTGCACGGCGATCTGCGCGGTGTCGGGGTCGCGGATTTCACCGACCATGATCTTGTCCGGGTCATGGCGCAGGATCGAGCGCAAACCACGGGCGAAAGTCAGGCCTTTCTTTTCGTTGACCGGGATTTGCAGCACGCCCGGCAGTTGGTATTCCACCGGGTCTTCAATGGTGATGATCTTTTCAACGCCGTGGTTGATCTCGGTGATCATCGCGTACAGCGTGGTGGTTTTGCCGCTACCGGTGGGGCCGGTCACCAGCACCATGCCGTAAGGTTCGGCCGCCAGCCGACGCAGATGGCGCAGGGTTTCTTCTTCGAAGCCCAGGGCTTGCAACTGCACGCCGCAGACCTTGTCGGCCAGGTCCTGTTTGTCGAGGACCCGCAGCACCGCGTCTTCGCCGAAAATGCTCGGCATGATCGACACCCGAAAGTCGATCTGCCGGCCGCTGATGCCGATCTTGAAGCGACCGTCCTGGGGCACGCGTTTTTCGCCGATGTCCAGTTCGGCCATGACCTTGACCCGAGAAATCACTTGCTCGGCGAATTCGCTGCCCTGGATTTTGCTGATGTTGTTGAGCACGCCATCGATCCGGTACTTGATCACCAGGCCGCTGCCGGTAGTGCCCAGATGGATATCGCTGGCGTGCATTTTCAGCGCGTCGTAGAGGGTCGAGTTGACCAGTTTGACGACGACGCTGGCGTCCTCGCTGATGCTGGTCAGGGACAGGCTTTGCAGGGTATCGATTTCGACATTGGCGTCGGCCTGGGCGTTGAGCGATTCCACGGCGTGGAAGCTCTCTTCGTGGCGTGCCAGGTAGGCCTTCAGGTCGTCGGCATGCACCAGGTACAGCGGCGCGCCGTGCAGGCAGTCGTCGATCCAGGCCAGGCGTGAGGTATCGAAGGGGTCGGCAAACACACCGATGACCGCATCGTCGTGACGCAGCAGGATGAATTCGCGTTTGAGGCATTGGGCCAGGGTGACCCGGTCGAACACCGGGATGGCTTTGAACAGGCTGTCGGTGTCGAGCACCGGATAATGCAGGGTCGCGCCGAGGCTCTGGATGAAGGGCATGGGGGCCAGCTCGCACACCCCCCCGAGGGCTTCCAGTACCCGTTCGCCGGAACTGGCGGCCAGGGAGCGTGCCTGGGCCAGTTGCTCACTGGAAAATCGAGACGGTACACAGTCCGACAGCGCCGGTTCGACGACAAGGGATAGACGGTCCATGGCATGCTCTCCAACGCCGGGGGCTTTGAGCCCTGTCGACGCGGCAGGCCATTGCGGCGATTGCCGGAACGTCTTGTCGCGCCACTACTCCCCGGTGAGCAATTGTTCGTCGCCTGGTGCCTTGGAGGTCGATAGACTTCGTCGACGATCTGCCAGCACCCAACTGCCGTCGTACAACTGCAGCGGGAAACTCTCGGTCCTGCTCTGGCGTCGTTCGACAAAACCTTGCGAATTGCTCATGCCTGCTTTGGCTTCGCGCTCCATCCCCAGAAGGTCGCAGACTGCTCGGGCCAATTCCGCCAATGGAAACGGTTTGAACAGGATATGGCTGACTCCCAGTTGCCGGGCCCGCTCACAGACTTCAGCGGTTGGGTGCCCGGTAATCAGCACAAAATGACACTTCCTGTTCTGGCGGACAGCATCGAGCACCTCAAAGCCTTCCATGTCGGGCAAGCGGTAATCGAACACCATCACATCGGGTGCAAACTGTTCGGCTTCACCGATACCCGCCGCACCGTCATGTGCAATCCGGACGTCGAGCTCTTGCGCCTGAAGGTAATCCTTGAGATTTTCGGCAAGGAGCTGTTCGTCTTCGACAACCAGTACTTTGTTTAACAAGGTCGACTCCTTGAAACCGCAGGTCCGATGTTTCAGCCCTGGGAGTACGCGCCTTCACTGAGGCTAACGCACACTTCATGCCAGGCTGAGCGCCGGTTTTTTTACCGTTGCACGTCTTTGATTTTCATGAAAAAACCATTTCATCCAGAAACTCCATCCCCCAAAGGCGGGGAAGCACTCGGATGTACCTTGAAGCATTTCCCCACTATTGGGGGGGAGAACCTTCAATCATCGTCAACCCGTTCGATTCGATTGCTTGATCGCAGCTGCGCGAGAACCTGTAGACGAGCCTGAGCTTGTTGCTGTCGGGCAAGGTAAGCCCGGACCATTTCAAGCCCTTGCACCTCTGAGACATCGGTCGCCTCCAAGTGGTTCTGCAGGTAGATCAAATGCCAGCCCAGCGGTGTACGCACCGGTGTACTGACAGCCCCCGGAGCCAGGGCAAAAGCCGCCGCTTCGAATTCAGGCATCATCCGCCCACGAGGAAAATAGCCCAGATCACCGCCCTCGCTGGCGGAAGCGTCTTCGGAACCGGCCCGGGCCACGCTGGCAAAATCCTCACCCTGACTGATTTTCACCTGCATCTCCTCTAAGCGTAGCCGGGCTGCTTCAACTGTGGCGGCATCCGCGCCTTGAGGCACTTTGATCAGGATGTGCCGTGCCTGGATTTGTTCCGGCCGGCTCATCTCGGCGCGATGCTCTTCATAGAACGCACGGACCTGTTTTTCGTCAGGCCCGGCGACCTGGGTGAGGTCGGCAAACACTTGCTGGGCTGCGAGCTCACGGTGGGTGTACTCGGTGTAACCGACTTCGTCGAAACCGGCCTCTTCCAGGCGCCGGGCGAACACGTCGGCACCGCCCATGGCCTGCCGGGTCTGATCGACCAGGCGTTGCACCACCGCGTCACTGACCACCACCCCGCGCTTGACGGCTTCCTGCCACAGCAATTCTTTGTCAATCAAGGCGGTCAGTGCCGCCTGACGCAATTGCTTGTAGGCCTTGGGGTTGCGGATGCTGCCCAGCGCCCGGCCCTGGTCCTCCAGGTATTCGGCGAAATAGCGCTCCAGGCGCAATTCGGAAATTTCCTCGCCATTGACCCGCGCGGCGGCCGGGCCATTGCTGCAGAACGCCACGGGAACCCACATCGTGAGCAGGAGCAACAGAGTCTTGAGCGGCATGATCGAGACCTCCAGTCAGGGTGTAGCGGCAATGGGTTTATAGGGAGCGACCAGATAAAAGCGCTGGCCGGGCAAGTCCACGGTGACGATATGCGCGCCACGCAAGCCGAGGCGGCGGCCAGGACCGAAGCTGATCAGCGGGGTCAGCCCGGTATCGAAGTCATGCAGGCCTTCCAGCGCACTGATGAGTTTCTCGCGGCTGGCGTCGCGCCCGGCCTGTTTCATGCCTTCGCTGAGCAGCAACATCGAACTGAACGCGCCGACTTGCAGCATCGCATGCTGACCGCCGAGCCCCTGGCGTTTGCGCAGTTGGGTCAGGGCCAGGCGTCCGGCCAGCGTCCAGTCACTGGGCACGAACGGATAAGCCAGAAACACCCGCCGGGAAAAATCACTGGGCACCTGCAACAGATCACCCGCCACCTGGTTCGACGCAGCGAACAGATAAGGCACCTGCCCCGCCGCCTGCAAGCGCTCGGCGAGGCGACTGAAACCGCCGCCGCTGCCCAGGTAAAACACCGAACGCGAGCCCAGTGACAGTTCGTCTTGCGCCGAGTCGTAGACTTTCAGACTGATCTTTTGCCAGGCGCGATCCTGCAAGTACTGGCCGAGGCTCTGCGCCGCCAGCCGTTGACTGGGCTCGTCCGGATAGAGGATCAGCGTCGGTCCCTCGAGCACCCGCAAATTGCGGGTGGCGTAATCGGCCAGGGCGATCAGTTGCTCGCGCAACCCTGGCAGTGGTTCGAAAATCTGTCGACTGACCTGCGCCGTACCCAACAACGACAGCGGTCCGATCAGCGGAATGCCGGCCCGTTCCAGGCGCACGGCCAGGTCCGAGTCCAGTGCCGGTGCCAGCGGCGCGATCAGGGCGAACACCTGTTCCTGCTCGATCAATTGATCCAACGCCTGCTCGGCACTGGCACGGTCCGGGCCCGGGTCGACGATGCTCAGACGTAACTGTCGACCATGAATCCCGCCGGCGTCGTTGATTCGCGCCACGCTGCCCTTGAGCACCGCCGCCACCGTGGCGCCCTCCTCGCTCAACGGTCCGTGGCGTGGCAACAACGTGCCCAGGTGCAGACTGTCGGGGGTCAGGCCGGGGTCGCGGTCCTCGGCCACGCGTTTGAGGTAAGCCGTGAGGTTGCGCTGATCATTCATCGACAGGACGAAGCGCGGCATCGCCGGGTCGAGCCGATTGTTGCCCGGATCACGCCCTTCCTGAATGGCACGCGCCAACGTGTCTTCGGTATACGCCGGGTACGCACGGCCATTGATTTGCTGCTGGCCGTAGGTGCTGGTGAGTCGCAACCAGCTGAGATCCGGCGGTCGCACCCCGCCTTCGGGCCGCCCGAGGCCATCGGCGCCGTGGCAGTTGGCGCACGGCAGGCTGGTGGCCGGCAACAGTATGTCCGCCGCCCCAACCCGCGCCATGATCGGCTCGCCACTCGCGGACACACCCTCGCGATACAGCCGTTTGCCGGCGCTTTCGTTAGGCCTCAGCGGCAACGCTTCAGCGGCGAAATGCAAGCCGCCGAGCAGTAGCAGGCCGAGAGCGAGTGAAGTTCTCATGGCGCGGGCTCAACGACCGGCCACGGGCATTGTCAGCCACTGCAAGCGCTGGGCAATGGCGGCGGCCGGGGCATCGGGACGGATCTTGCTCCAGCGTTTATTGGCCACGTCACCCACGATCAGTTGTGTTGAATGCTGCTCGGGGGTCGGCACGGTCTGGCCGATGCGCCCCAATACAAGGTCCATCTGCGCCTTGTCGCCGGTAAGAAAAAGCCAGTGGGGGCCATCGACGCCCTGCTTCAAGGTGTAAGCCTTGAGTACCGCTGGCGTGTCCCGCAGCGGATCACTGGTAAGGGAGATAAAAGTGATGCCGTCCGCCTTGTCGCCCAGCAACTCACGCACTTCCTTGAGCTTGCGGGTGATCAGCGGGCAGGCATCGTTGCAGCTGGTGAAAATCACATTGAGCAGCACCACGCGGTTCTGCAGCGCGTCGCTGTAGAAACGCAGGGTCTCGCCGTTCTGGTCCTGCAACGGCGTGTCGGTGAACCAGGTTTTCGCATCGCGGGTGCCAGTGCCCGTAACCAAGCCGGGCGGTGCGGCAACGACGGCCACCGCGGGTGCCGGCTCTTCGTGCCCTTCGTGGGCGGACGCCAGCGAACTGAACAGGCAAAAGCAAACCGTCAGGGTGATCCAGTCGAGGGCTCTCATGGCTTGTGCTCCATCGCGATGGCCGTGTGCTTGGCGTGAACGTTGCGCTGACCGCTGAGTTTCTCCACTTCACGGGCCAGCACCGTCGGGTCGGTGAAGCCGTAGTAGCGGGTCCAGTGGCGGCTGTTGCCATCCCCCACCAGAATCAATGGCTGATGGCTTTTGAAGTCCCCGCTGAAGGTGCCCAGTCCCTTGAGGGTTTCGTTGATCGACTGCGAGCTGCCGGTCAGCCAGCTCCAGCCCGGGCCTTTCTGGAAGTTGCGGGCGTAGTCGTTCAGGCGTTTGGCGTCATCGCGCTGCGGGTCGATGCTGATCGACACCAGTTGCACTTCGCCGCCGACCCGCGCACCCAGCTGTTTTTGCACCTTGCCCATGATCGACGACACCACCGGGCAAACCGTGGTGCAGCGGGTGTAGATGAAGCTCATGACTACAATCTTGTTGGTCACCAGGTCTTTTTCCAGGCGCACCGCTTTACCGTTCTGGTCCACCAGCGCCACGTCGGCGAACTTGACTTGGGCGCTTTCCGAACGGGCGCTTTTGGCCGGCATTTCGTGACCGGCGTGTTCATCCTCCGAGTGGGCCAGGGCCTGGCCGATACCGGCGGCCAGCAGATAGAACGTCAGCAGCCCACGGTGTGCGAATCGGTTCATGTCGAAACTCCTTTCAGTGGGCATCGCCGGGCAGGACCCGAACGCTGGCAAAAGTCTTGTCGTCGAAGCTCGCGCCCAGCGACGCCGCGCGTACGTGCAGGTACCAGGCGCCGTTCTGGTCGAGGGTCACCGGGGCTTCATAAACGCCGTCGCCCACTTCCAGCGCGGCGACTTGCTGGACCCGGGACGTCGGGGCCCGGAAGTAGCGCACCTGAACGTCCTTGACGCCTCTGCGCTGGGCCTTCTGCTTGCCCTGAACGATGCGAAAACGCACCACGTAAGGACTGCCAAGGGCGGCCGTGGACGTGTCGAGCATGAATTCCACCTTCGGCACACCCGGGTGCCGGGTGAGGTTTTTATCCGGCTCAACCAAAGCCGTGAAGCAATGGATGATGTTCGGCTGGTTCAGCAGGAAGGCCACGTCGAAACGCCCGGCAGTGGGCAGTTTGATCCGGGCGCTGTACAGCCCCGGCTCGACTTCGCGCAGGCTGCGGTCGATGACCATCGCCGCCCGCGCCACTTGCCCCCGATTCGGGTAGCCGGACATCGGCGCGTTCATGCCTTCGGCGTAGAAGTAGGTGGTGTTGTCCACCGGGTTGACCACAAACACCGCGTTGTCATCCCGCGACACCGCCAGGCTCGATGCCAGCGGCAGGTCACCGGCCAGCCGTGGCGCCTGAGGCCCCGCTTCGAAGCCCTGGCTGATCGGCGTACGGCCTTCACCCAAGGACGACAGATTGATCATCGTGACCTTGGCCGACGCCAGTCCGCGAATGTAGGCGTAGGCCTTGGTGAACACCACTTGATAAGGTTCGGCGGACACGTCCAATTCATGGATCAACGAATCGGTGGCCGCGTCGATCACTGAGGCCTGGTTCTCCAGGGTGTTGAGCACGATGCCGAAACGACCGTCAGCGCTGAAACCCATCGGGCCCAGGCCCTGTTTCATCTTGATCACCCGCCGGACTGCGAGGCTGGCAGTGTCGACCACGGTCACCGTGCCGTCCTTGCCATCGGCGACATACACCGCCTGGGACAGTGGCGAGTACGCCACGGACAACGGGTGCGAGCCGGTCTTGAGTTGCTTGCTGATGGTCAGGCTGGCGATGTCGATGAGGCTCACCGTCCCGTCATCGCGGTTGGTGACGAAGGCAAAACGACTGTCCTGGCTGAAGGCGATTTCGTGATGCCCGGCACCGGTGGCCAGGTGTTTGAGCGTCTTGAGGCTGCGCGTGTCGATCACCGTCACCCCGGACGCCTCGACCGATTTCGCGTTGTTGCCGACCCACAGCAGACGCTCATCGGGTTGCAATGCCAGCCGTACCGGGTTGCTGCCGGCAGCCACCGAGTCGATCAACTTGAATTGCTCGCTGTCGATCACCGCAATTTCATCGGCGGTCGGCATTGAGACGAACACCCGCTTGTTGTCACGGGGCGTCACCCAATCCATCGGCGGCTGCTTGATATCGATCCGCGCCATCGTGCTGGTGATCCCGCCCACCGACACCGACGGGTCGACCACCGAGACGCTGGCATCGCGGTTCATCACCAGCAGGAAGTAGCTGTTCAGATCGAGCAACGGCCGCGCGCCGATGCTCGATTTCAGAAACACCCCGACCCGGGATTTGCAGCTGTGTTCACGGCCCTGGGCCTGGTCGGCGGCGACAGTTTCCGGATCGAGCCAGGCCCCCGGGTTCACGCCCGACATGGGTTGGCCCGAAGCGCTGTCAGTGACCCGAAAGCGCACGTCGGCGAACTCGCCCTCGCGCAGCACCCCGTCCTGCGCCAGAGGCCGCACCTCGATCGCCACCGACACCCCGTCACGCTTAAGCGTCTGGCCGCTCCAGGTGTCCGGTAGCGCGACCTCGCTCAGCATGGCCGGGGGCGTCGTGCGCCACACACCCAGCCAGATCAGCGCCAACGCTACAACCAGCGCACCTCCGGCCACTTTGATGGTCCTGTTCATAATGCTTCTCCCCTTTCTAATCTGAGCCTGCCGTAACGCGCCCCTGTGGGAGCGAGCTTGCTCGCGATTGCGTCATTCGCCTCACCACGCAAAACCGAGGTGACTTCATCGCGAGCAAGCTCGCTCCCACAGGGGGGGGTGCCATCCACCACCCCATCCCGACTCCTACGGTGACGGAGCCGGTTCAGGTTCGTTGGTCACCCGCAGCAATCCCCAAAGCCCGGCGGTGTTGCCATAAGCGCCGTAATCACGGAACAGGTAATCGCCCGGTATCGCGTTGCTGCCCCCGGCGCTCGGGTGCATGAAACTGAAGTGCGCCGCCGGCAGGATGCTTTCGCGGGCGCCGATGTACATCGACATCGGGTTGAAACCGAACCGCACCGAACCCACCCCTGGTGTATTCGTCGGATAACCGCCGGTATCGCTCTTCTCCGACTGGAACGGGTTGACCGACCAGACGTGACCGTCAAGCTGGAAGGTCGTGCCGCGACTGCCACCGGTGGGCATCATGATGTGGGTGCGAAACGGTTGCCCCGGTTTCACATACAGCACCGGCGTCTGCGGATCGCCTCCCACCAGCGCGTTGCTGTAAGCCATGTGCGCATTGGGCACGTCACCATAACCATGGCCGTCGGCACGGCCGAATGGCGCATCCGGTGCCAGCCCGAAGCGGAACCACAGCGGCTCGGCCTTGTAGTTGATGGCCATGCTCGAGTTGTCCTGCGGATCGGTCGGCACCCCCAGGCCTTCCGCGGCAATGCCTTCCACCGGCCGACCGTTGGCCCAGCGAATGTTCAACGCTTTCTGCCAGACCATCGCAAAATCGCGGTAGGTGGTCTGCCCCGATGCGGTGACCGTCGCTGAGACTTTGCGTGCATCGTCAACCCAGGTGGCACCGATCGGCAGGATGCTCATCGCCCCGCCCAGGCCTTTCTGCGGCTGTTTGATGACGTCCGCCGGAGTGAAATTCAACCCGCCGAACTCCACCGCCGTGGCGTTGATGTTGTCGACACTGCGGCCCAGTTGCGTGATTGGCTTGCCTTCACGCTCCAGGTGCCCGGCGTAGTACTGATAGGTACGTGTCGGGTACGCGCCGACACTGCCAACACGCGGCGGCACGGTCTGGATCGGGTTGGCGCCGACGTTAGTGCCGTCGGATTTGGTGATGTCGTACGCCAGCAGTTGCGCGTGCAGGCCAACGTGGCTGGACGGCCGCATCAGGTTATTGCTGAAGGTGGTCGCCCCCAGGCCGCTGTTGCGATCACGCTTGACCACGCCTTGCATCACCGCTGTCTGGGTCAGGTCCGGCATGATCATGGGCAGACGGTTTTCCAGGGTGATTTTGATGCAATCACCGGCCGCCGCGCGCAGCACCAGCGGTTCGACAGGCACACCGGGGTTGAGCTTGCCGGTGATCGGGTCGAGATCGCCCTTGCGCACATAAAGGATCGCCGTCGGGTCATGCAGCGGCCCGCTTTGCCCGCCGATGGTGAAGGTCTCACCGTCTTCGGGGTCGGTCACGGTGACCTGCGCAATGCTCACGGGGCGCGAGTTGAACACCAGCGTGCCGCCCGCCGGATTCAACGGCCCGCCGACATGTTGCCCAATCCCCGCCGGATCGCCGATGGACAGGTTCAGCGGGTTGCCGAGGATGTCGTTGGCCAGCGCCGCGACCACTTCATAGTTGCGTTGCACGGTCGGCCGGGTGCCGATGCCATTAGGGTTGGCGCCGTACCGTGGGCAGATACCATCGAACGCCACAGTGTTGCGCATACCCATCGGTTTCGGGTTGTTCGGCAGCGCGAACAGATCGCTGCGCTGGGCCGTGTAGTTGCGCATCACGCCCCAGATCCCGCTCCAGTATCCTTCCAGGGAGGCGTCCATCGAGTACAGGTAGTCACCCGTGGTCGCGGCCGAGCTGGAGACCATCGACACCGGTGCATTGAAGCCCAATTGCTCGGAGATCCCGACCATCTGCGACGAACGCCAGCCCGAGTTGGAGCTGTTGCCGAACCCGGAACCGCTTTGCAGCCACTTCACACCGTGCAGGGTCACGTTGTGCTCTTCTTCATGACCGCCGGCATGCACCCGCAACCGCACGTTGTCACCGGTGTAGGTGCGCAGCATCGGGGTGAACGGGTCACCCGGTTCTGCGCCGCCACGGTTGATGTGTGGCGGGAACAGCGTAGTGCCGCCGGTTGGACCGGTGGCCGCGGTCACCAGGTTCGGCGCCAGGTTCATCGCCGGGATGGCGCGGTCGGTGCGGCTTTGCATGGCATACGCGAGGTCGCCGCCGAGGCCGTCGGCCTGCATGCCGCGCTTGCCGTCCGGGCCGATCTTGTTCGGGTCGTACACCCGCAGGGCCAGCGGTTCGTTGCGGTAATTGACCACGAACATACCAGGGTCATCGACCGAGATCGCTTGTGGGCATGGCCGGCTTGGGCAACCGGGCACTTGCCCGCCTTGCACTTCGACGATCCCTTCCAGCAGGTTGCTGGCGTTATTGCGCACCGGCGGGTTGATCGCGTAGCGGAAGCTGTCGGCGGTGGCCGGGAAGGCTTGCGGATCGGGCACACCATTGGGGCCGGCGCCAACATACACACCCGCTTCATAGGCGTGCTGGAAGTCGCTGTACTCAAGGAAGAACTCACGGAAGCTGTCGTTCTTGCCGTCACCATCGATGTCACCGGTGGAAATCACCGCTTGCCATGAAGTCGGCCCGCCATCCTGCCGCGCGCCGCTGTACAACGGCTCGCCGGTTTCAGCGTGGAACCAGGTGGAACCGGCCGGCTCGGCCAGCACAGTGGCGTACAGACCGACCTGTTGGTGAGTCGATGGGCCTAAGTGGTCGTGGGTAAAAATGGTCCCCAGCCCACGGTCGACACCTTTGGTGTTCACCACCGGATCGACAAACCAGCGCTGCATCGCCGTGCGCGCGCCGACCCAGTCAGCACGACCAAATTGACCGAAGTACGGGTGATTTTTGGCTTTCGGACAGGCCGGCGTGCCGTCACGTGGATCGGTGCCTTCGCACTGGTTGAACTCGCGAATGGCGCGGATACGTTCTTGCACGGCCCCCGGGGAAAGCACGCCGTCTTCATAGTTCCAGCCGTTGGACGAACCATCGGCAGACACCAGGTCCCATTTAGGCAGGTGAATGTGCTGGCCGATCACGTCGGTCGGCGTGCGCACCTGATAGTCGTCCATCTCATAGGTGGCCGGCACCAGGTTGGTTTGCTGGTACTGCACGCAGTCGAAGGTGTTCATGCGCATCACCAAAGGCTCAGGTGGGCGCTGCTTGGTGATCACCGGCCAGGCGTCTTCCCACAGAGCGAGAATGCGCGCTTGCGGGAAGTGGTAACCGACCTTGTTGTAGACCGCATCGAACTGAATGTTTGCGGCCTTATAGACCCGTGGACGGTCGGCGGTAAAAGTCGAAGAGCCGGTAAAGGACATGCCGTCGATCCGTTCACCACTGGCGAACTCGCCGGTGCCGGCGCTGCTGGTCAGGCGTTTTTGCCGGTCATCCATGCAAGGTTCGAAGTAAGGCGCGCCAGCCGTTGGCAACGCGCCGTTGGTGCCAAAGTTTCGCGCCACGATTTGATTACCGGGCAGCACGGCAAAACTTGGATGATCCTTTTTGGCATGGAACGCCATGGCCGCCTGTTCGACTTCGGTGCCCTCTTCCGGCATGTAAATCGGCTTGGCCCGGGTCACTTTCTTGGAGAAATCCAAGGACGTGGTAATGGTTTGCGCCTGGCCACCGGAGGAGAAGCCGTCCAGCGTATGGCGCCCCAGACCGCCGTCCCAGCCACCGGACTGAGCCGGGTCGAGGTTGGCCCACAAGGCGTTGCCGCTGGTTTTCAGGGACTGCGCCTTGGCAGCGTCGAGCATGTCCAGCGGTGGGGTCGGTGGACGCTGGCCGACCGAGCTTTCCATGCCGCCGATCCAGAATGGATAGCCAGGGTTTTTCAGGCTGCCGTCGGCATTGCGGTTGGCTTCACTGCGATCCACCAGGGCCAGGGAACCGAAGGCTTGAGCGTCATCATCGCCACCAGCCAGCAGGGTTTCGCCGATTTTCGGCACGACCGCGACTTTGCCCGGCATCGGTGCCATGGCTTTGCCGGGCAGCGGCACTACGGCTGGAATCGGTGTACCGGCAACGATCTCGCCATCGGGCAAGGCCCGGGCACCTGCAGCCGGTTTACCGCTGCGCAGCGCATAAGGTTCGCTGTGATAACCGTCGGAGCCCTGCTGGGAAACCTCGAGTTTGGTGCCTTCTTCAAAGACGTCATGCACCCGCCACATGCTCCACATGCCTTGGGCAAAGTGCGGATAGAAGTGGCAGTGATAAATCGCATCGCCCGCGACCCGGTTGCGGTTGCCCGAGCCACCGTTGGCGATTTCGTAGGTGTAACCGGCGCCCGGACCGATGCCTTGGGCGTCCACATAGTCGGAGTTGTCGTCGTTGGGGTTGAACAACCACTGGTGCCCGTGCAGGTGAAAAATGTGCTGCTCGTGGCCGTTGTGGGTGTTGCGGAATTTGATGAAGTCACCGATGTAGCTGTGGTTGACGTTGGACGCCTCGGACGGATACAGCGCCATGGTCGCCTTGACCCCGATCTGATCGGCGCTCGGCGTTTCACCGGGACGAATATTTTCCAGGCCGACGTTGGCCGGCACGTCCACCAGCATCGCCACATCGCCGACGGTGTGCGAGCTGAGGAAGAATTCTTCATAGGCGCACGACAGGCAATCGTGCATCGGCCCGACACCCAAACGGTTGGCGACCACTTCGGCGCCCATGCCGCCGGAGCCATAGTTGATCATGAACGAGTCGCGCGTCGGCTCCAGCACGTGGGCCATCACCGGGTCCGCCCAGTAAGCGGGGAACGCCTGGGTTGCGGCGGTTTCATCCTGGAACTGCGAGGCGAAATCGCGGAACGGTTCCAGACGATTCGGGATCGCCGGGTTGCGTTTGCCGATGGCTTCCAGCGGATAGGTCGACGGCGGGAAGCTGCCGTCGGCGTTGCTGCCCATCACGATCGCGTCGGTCTCGCTGGAAATGATTTCATTGCCGTCGACCATGTTTATGATCGGCGTGCCGGCCTTGCCTTCACGGATCCACGGTTCACGCTGCGGATAGCGCGCCTGGTAATCGACAATCGGTTGGCCGGCCGGGGTGCGGCCGACGCTGGCCAGGCGCATCTCTTCTTCGGTCACGGTGTTGCGATAGGTGCGGCCGCCCTTGGGCACCACGACCACTTGGCCGAACAGTCCGTTGGCCACGTTGCCCGCATCCCCTTCACCCCCGAAGGTCGCGCCGCGGCTGCTGGCGGCAAACGCCCCTTCGCGCTCGGCGTACAGAGTGTAGGAACGGGTAGCGCCGGGGGGAATCAAGGTATTGGCGTTGCGCCCGGTATAGGACGCAATGTCGTCGATGCTGTTGACCGCTTGCATGCCATTGACCTGGAAGCCGACGTGGCGGTCGGCGACCTGTTCATCGACCTTGAATTCGTCTTCGTTGCCGATGGCGACTTCGCCCTCAATCCCACCTTCTTCCTCCTCCCCGCTTTCGTGGCTGCCGGGGTTGGCCTGGTAGGCGAGCAGGTTCTGCAGGTTGATGGTCAGGCAATCACCGGCGGCGACACGCAGCACCAGCGGACGCGGACGCTTGTCGGGCCGCAGCGAAACCTTACCCGGCACCGCCGCCCCGCCCTGGGCCAGGGACATCTCGTGGTCATCGACCACATCGCGGCGCAGGGCGAACATCATGCCGTTGACGTTCTGTGCACCGAGGCGGTTGAACATCAGCGGCTGATCCAGCGCCACGACGTTGGCTACCAGATTGCGCTCGCAACGCACGGCTGCCTCAGCCAGCTCGATGCCCAGCATCGACGTCCCCAACAACAGCAATTTGAACAGGGACGGGGCGTAGGGTATGCCGGTCATGATCACGGGCCTCGCTGTGGATGCTCACAGGGAATACTTCTCGACAAATTCTCTTGAGCAATCCGCATGCCATAAATAATTTAGTTATTTTTCAATCAGTTATATGAACGACTTAATAACTTGGGGGATATTCCCCACCCAATCCCCCCATTCGGGCTGAAGATAACGTCCCCCAAAACGCACACCCAGTAGCAGCTGCCGAGCCTGCGTGCGGCTCTGTAGCAGCTGCCGAGCCTGCGAGGCTGCGTTCGGCTGCGAAGCAGTCGTGAGATCCGGCAACGCGGTGTTTCAGGAAAACCTCACGCTCAGGTTTTACGACGGCTGCGTCCGAACGCGGCCCGCGCCGAACGCAGCCTCGCAAGCTCGACAGCTGCTACAGGGCGATTGCGGTCTTCGGTCGGCGGTACGGATCGCGTTGCCCCACATATGGGGGAATCCCCCAATCACAGCGGTGCATCCGCGGCCAGGCCTTGCAAACGTCGGTATTGGCGCAAGACACCGGGCACGTAACGCTGGGTTTCGGCGAACGGCGGGATCACCCCGCCTCGGCTGAGCACCGCTTGCGGCCCGGCGTTGTACGCCGCCACGGCGAGGCTGATGTCGTTGTCGAACAGGGTCATCAGGCGCTTCAGGTATTTGGCGCCACCCTGAATGTTGGCTTTCGGGTCGTAGACATTCTTCACCCCCAACTCCCGGGCGGTGTCAGGCATCAATTGCATCAACCCTCCAGCCCCCTTGGGTGACCGGGCACCAGAGTCGTAGGCGGACTCGGCCTGAATCACGGCATGCAACAGCGCCGCCGGTAACTGATTGGCCGTGGCAGCCGCCGAAACCAGCTCGGCATAGGGCTGCCGGGCAATCATCTGCGGTTGTTGATCCATGCTGACCCGGGCGGATTCTGACTCGTGAATCACCCGTTCATAGGTGCGGCCGGGACGGTGGACATTGGACAGAACGTAGCTGCCCTTGGCGTCCACGGAAACGAACACATCGGCCTGTACGACGCCGGTCAACACGAGCAGACCGAGCAGTCCTGTGGTGAGTGTTTTCATTTTTTTGCCTCCCCTGCCCGGCCCCGAAAAATGGGGCTAATGCCCCAATGGCCGGTAGTAAACCAGCCATACGCAAGCACTGTGCCGGATGCGCGCAGGCCCGTAATTCAGGGGTTGCAGAAGAATGTCCGGGCATGTGCATGGCAATTGCATAAGCCTTCACGGCGACCCTTCTGCCGACTGTGTGAGGTCATCATGAATCAGCGTTTGCGTTCCACCCCGCGTACTCAACACGGGTTCACCCTGCTCGAGCTGTTGGTGGTGTTGGTGGTGCTGGGGCTGTTGGCCGGCATCGTCGCGCCGAAGTATTTCGCCCAACTGGGCCGCTCCGAAGTGAAGGTGGCCAAGGCGCAAATAGAAGGCCTGGGCAAAGCATTGGATCTGTACCGTCTGGAGGTCGGTCATTACCCGTCGACCGAACAGGGTTTGCAGGCGCTGGTCACCGCGCCCAGCGATGAAACCCGCTGGACCGGCCCTTACTTGCAGAAAAAACTCCCGCAGGATCCGTGGGGCCGCAACTACACCTATCGCCACCCCGGCGAAAACGGTGAATACGACTTGTTGTCCATGGGCAAGGACGGACAACCCGGCGGCGAAGGCGAAAACGCCGAAGTCACCAGCTGGCAATAACGGGAGTGGCGACCATGCGATTTCATCTCAAAGCCGTTGGCAAGGCCGGCGTCGTCTCGATGACCGTCGAGGCGCTCGGCCACAGCGAAGCCCGGCGTATCGTTGAAGACCAGGGCTACCGCGTGATCAGCCTGTACGCCGAGCGTCACTGGCGTGCGTTGCGCGTCAGGCAGCGCGAAACCTTCAACCTGGTGCTGTTCAGCCAGGAACTGACCACGTTGCTCAATGCGGGCCTGCCGCTGATCGATGCGCTGGAAAGCCTGGCGGAAAAAGAGAACGCGCCCCAGGCCCGCAAGACCTTGAGCGAACTGGTGCGCCTGCTTTATGAAGGCAAATCGTTCTCCCAGGCACTTGGCCAGTTGTCAGCGGTTTTCCCTCCGCTCTACGTAGCGCTGGTGCAGTCCAGCGAGAAGACCGGCGCCGTGGGCGATGCCCTGGGCCGCTATGTCAGCTATCGCCAGCGCATGGACGAGGTTCGGCAAAAAATCGTCAGCGCTTCGATCTACCCGATGCTGTTGCTGGTGGTGGGCGGTGGCGTGGTGTTGTTTCTGATGGGCTACGTGGTGCCGCGCTTCAGTCTGGTGTTCGAAGGGCTGGGCTCGAACCTGCCGTGGCTGTCGCAGATCCTGATGAGCAGCGGGATGTTCCTGCACGCCCATCAGGGCGAATTCTTCGGCACATTGCTGGCGATCATCGTCGCCCTCACCTTCCTCCAGCGTCAACCGGCCTTTCGTCGGGGCCTGGACCGTGTGATCGAAAAACTCCCGGCGGTCCATCAACGCATCTTCATGTACGAACTGGCTCGCTTCTACCGCTCGCTGGGGATTCTGCTGCAAGGCGGCATTCCCCTCGTCACCGCCATGGGCATGGTTCGCGGCCTGCTCACCGTCGCCTCCCGCGCGCGCCTGGACCAGGCCTGCGAACGGGTGCGCGAGGGTCAGTCGCTGTCGGCCGCGCTGGAGCTCAATCATCTGGTGACCCCCGTGTCCCTGCGCTTGCTGCGCGCCGGCGAGCAGTCCGGCAACCTTGGGCAAATGATGGAGCGCAGTGCCGACTTCTACGACGAAGAAATCAGCCGCTGGATCGAATGGTTTGTGCGCTTGTTCGAGCCCTTGCTCATGACCTTCATCGGCCTGCTGATCGGGGTGATCGTGATCCTGATGTACATCCCGATTTTCGAGCTGGCCTCAAGTATTCACTGACCCCTGGAACGGGATCGAGATGGACGTTTTAGAGCTCATCGACGATACAACTGAATAAATCAGTACGTTGAGGTGTTTACCCACTGAATCAAGTGCAAGTTGCACTCATCAACGTTCCAATCTGAATAAGAAGACGGAGAACGATATGCACATGAAAAAGCTTTTGCTGGCATTGGCTGTTGCTGCAGTTCTGTCGGCATCCACCGTTCTGATCCCGGACAGCCTGTCCGGTATGTCGAGCGCTCAAGCCAAAGACGGAGGCAGTGGCGGTGGCGGTAGTGGAGGCGGTAGTGGCGGCAATGGCGGCGGCGGAGGTAGTGGCGGTGGCGGTGGCGGTGGCGGCAATGGCGGCGGTGGAAGCGGTGGAAGCGGTGGCGGCGGCAATGGCGGCGGTCACGGTGGAAGCGGCAGTGGCGGCAATGGTGGAAGCGGCCACGGTGGCAGCGACCATGGCTCGGGGCATTCCGGCAACTCAGCCTCATCCTCCTCCGGGCGCAGTGGCACTCACGCTGAACCTGGGGATGATCACGGCGTTCATCGTGCCGGTGAAGTGGGCGATGACCACGGTGTGCATCGCTCGGGTGAAGTCGGTGACGACCACGGCGTGCATGTCGGCGGTGAACCGGGCGATGACAAAAGGAACTGACAACCCCGGCGGTGACTCGGGTTTCTCGGGAGTCTTGAGATCTATCGGTAACCGCGGGCCTGCAAATCAAACAACTGTGCATAGCGCCCGCCCGCGGCCACCAGACTGTCGTGATCGCCCCGCTCAAGGATCGCTCCCTGGTCCAGCACGATGATGTGGTCCGCATTGCGCACGCTGGAAAACCGGTGAGAGATCAGCAACGTCATCCGGCCTTCGGTGTGCTCACTGAAATGCTCGAACACCGCTGCTTCCGCCGCCGGGTCAAGTGCAGAGGTCGGCTCATCCAGAATCAGGATATCGGCGTTGCGCCGCATGTAGGCACGCGACAACGCGATCTTCTGCCATTGCCCGCCGGACAGCTCCTGGCCGCCGGCAAACCACCGTCCCAATTGCGTGGCATACCCTCGATCCAACCCTTCGATAAAGGGTGCGGCCATGCCCTCGGCGGCGGCCTCCTGCCAGCGCTGTTCATCGTTGAACGCCAGGGTGTCTCCGACGCCGATGTTCTCGCCGACGGAGAATTGGTAGCGGATGTAGTCCTGAAAAATCACCCCGATGCGCCGCCGCAGCGCGTCTTCTTCCCACGCTTGAAGATCGCTGCCGTCCAGCAGGATACGGCCCTGATCAGGACGGTACAGCCGCGTCAGCAATTTGATCAGCGTGGTCTTGCCCGAACCGTTTTCCCCCACCAGCGCCACACTGTGCCCGGGCACAAGGTGAAGATCGATGCCTTCCAGCGCGGCGCGACTGGCTCCCGGATAACGGAAGCCGACGTTTTCGAAACGCAGGCCATCGCCGGGCACGGCGCCCACGCTGAGGTTGCCGGTATCCGCCACAACAGGCTCAGCCAGGTATTCATAAAGACTGGAGAGGTAAAGGCCATCCTCGTAGAGACCGCTGATGGCACTCAAGCTGCTGCTTACTGCCGTCTGCCCCTGCTTGAACAACACCAGGTACATGGTCATCTGACCGAGGCTGATGTTGCCATGAACGGTATCGACCACCACCCAGGCATACGCCAGATAAAACGCGCCGGTGCCCAGCAGTCCGAGGACAAATCCCCAGCCATCTCGACGTAGCGTCAGGCGCCGGTCTTCGGCATAGAGCCGCGCGAACGTCTCGCGATAACGCTTCAACAGCAGTGGCGCGAAGCCGAACAGTTTGACCTCTTTGATGTAGCCCTCGTGAGAGAGCAGCGTCTCGATGTAACTCTGTTGCCGACTCTCCGGCGCGCGGCGAGTGAACAGTCTGAACGCATCACCGGAAAAATGTGCTTCGGCAAAAAACACCGGCAACGCGCCGACCACCAGCAGCACCAGTGCCCAGGGCGAAAAATGCACCAGCAACACACCGAAGCTGATCAACACGATCAGATTCTGGATCAGCCCCAACGACTTCATCACCAGCGCCAACGGCCGGGTCGAAGCCTCGCGGCGGACCCGAACCAGTTTGTCGTAGAACTCGGAATTCTCGAACTGCACCAGCGATAACGTTTGGGCCTTCTCCAGAATCATCGTGTTGACCTTCTGCCCCAACTGCACCCGCAACAGCGATTGCTGGACCGACAGCGCCCGCTGAGCCCCGGACAGCAACGCGAGCACGCCCGCTTCAAAAAGCACATAACGCACGACCGGCCACAACGGCGCGCTGCCCTGTTGTGCGTGCAACTGCATGGCGGTGACCACCGCATCGACAATGCGTTGGCCCAACCAGGCGGCCAGTGCCGGGAGTACACCGGCGATCAGCGTCGCCAGCACCAATCCCAGAAACAGTCCGCGTGACGTTGCCCAGACCAGCAGCAAGGCGCGTCTCGCCTGGTCGAGTAACAAGGTGAAACGATCAAGAACAGGGTTCACTCCGTGAGCTCCCCCTGATACCTCGCCCGATACCGTCCCGGACTTTCCCCCGTCCACTTCTTGAACGCTCGATGGAACGCACTCGGCTCCTGAAAGCCAAGCTGCTCGGCAATGTCACTGATGCTCGCTCGGCTCTGGCGCAGCTGTTCGAAGGCAACGCCACGCCGCACCTCGTCCTTGATCTCCTGATACGAACACCCTTCCCGTTCGAGTTTACGGCGAAAGGTGCTGGGGCTCAGGTTCTGTTCCAGGGCGAAGGCCTGCAAGGTCGGCCATTGGCTGTAATGGCTGTTACGCAGGCGCTGATGGACCTGCGACGCCAGGCCGTGCTGATTACGAAAACGGATCACCAGCCATTGCGGCGCGGTGCGCAAAAACACTTTCAGGGATGCCAGATCCTGAACCACCGGCAGACGCAGGTAGTGGCTGGCGAACTCGATTTCGGTGCGCTCCGCGCCAAAGGTCAGGTTCGGTCCCCAGAGTAAACGGTCATCGCTGAGCGACACACGCTCATGGCGAAAGTCTGCGCGATCGATAGGAATGCGCCGCCCACCCAGCCAGCAGAGCAGACTGATCATCAACACCAGGAACGTCTCCTCGCCCAAACGGCTGACGTCGCTGTTTGGCGAGTGGTTCTGCAAGCTGATCACCGCACGTTTGCCGCGCACCGTCAGCGTGCCGCGAAAGTCCTGGAGGAACAGCGCGAAATTGGCCAGGCACTGGCGCATGGCTTTGTGCAGGTCAGGCTCCTGAATCAATGCCCGGCAGATCAGGGCGAAACTGCCTGGCGGCATGCCATGGGAGTCGAGCCCGAAGAATTCATCGTTAAGCTCGCGGATCTGGATCAGCCACAATGCGGCAAACGCACTCGCCGGTACACGCGCGGTGGGCTGCTCCATCAACGCCGGATCGATGCCGGCCTGTTCCAGCGCAGCCCTCTGACGTTGCGGATTGTTTCCCAGCCCATAGATCATTGCCTGCACGAAGTAGGCGGAAACCGAGTCCTTTTCCCGCATGTGAACGCTTCTCTCCCCATCACCCGAATGGCAAAAAACACCAGTGCCGTTGAACAGTTTCGGCATAGGACAACCGCCCTGCCGGCTCTAGACTCGCGGCCAATAGTACGCCTTCGGCCACTATGGCGGCCAAGGTATCGCGGGATTTGATCGGAAGGACAGAACATGAATCTGCAAAACATTGGCGTGATCGGCGCAGGCACAATGGGCAATGGCATCGCGCAAGTCTGCGCCTTGGCCGGTTTTAACGTGACCTTGCTCGACATCTCCGAAAGCGCCCTGCAAAAAGCCATCGCAACCGTCGGCAAAAACCTCGATCGGCAGGTTGCCAAGGAAACGCTGACGCAAGAGCAAAAGCTCGCCGCCCTCGACAAGATCCGCACCAGCACCGATTACAGTAGCCTGCAGAACGTGCAACTGGTGATCGAAGCCGCCACCGAAAACCTCGACCTGAAACTGCGCGTGCTGCAACAGATCGCCGCGCAGGTCAGCGCCGAGTGCGTGATCGCCTCCAACACTTCGTCGCTGTCCATCACGCAGCTCGCTGCCAACGTGAGCCAGCCTGAGCGCTTCATCGGCCTGCACTTCTTCAACCCCGTGCCGGTGATGGGCCTGATCGAGGTGATTCGCGGTTTGCAAACCAGCGACGCCACCCACGCCCTGGCGCTGGACATGGCGACCACTCTCGGTAAAACCGCGATCACCGCGGGCAACCGTCCGGGTTTCGTGGTCAACCGGATTCTGGTGCCGATGATCAACGAAGCGATCCTGGTGTTTCAGGAAGGCCTGGCCAGCGCCGAAGACATTGACGCCGGCATGCGCCTGGGCTGCAATCAGCCGATCGGACCGTTGGCGTTGGCGGACCTGATCGGCCTGGATACCGTGCTGGCGATCCTCGAAGCCTTCTACGACGGCTTCAACGATAGCAAGTACCGTCCTGCTCCACTGCTCAAGGAAATGGTCGCCGCCGGGTACCTGGGGCGCAAAACGGGGCGTGGCTTCCATGCCTATGCCTGAGCGTTGCTCGCGCTTTGCCGAGTACCGGGACAAGGTGCTGGAGCTGTTCGCCTGCAAAGGTTTCGGACAGGTCGGCATGCGTGAGCTCGCGACCTGCCTGGGGCTCGCTCCCGGCTCGTTGTATCACCATTACCCCAGCAAACAGCACTTGCTGCTCGACCTGATCGAAGAGTTCTACGAAGAGCTGTTGGCAACCTTGGGGCGGATCCAGCAAAAGGCGCCGGCAAAACGTGACAAACTCCATGCCCTCATCCGAGCGCATTTGAACCTGCATCAGGAGATGCCCTGGCATTTCCGTCTGGCAGAGCGTGACAGCGGCTGCCTGAATGAAGAGCAACAGAAACGGGTTCGGCAGCTGCGCGAGCAATACGAGCGCAAGTTGCTCATGATGCTTGGGCCCCGGTCGCGGTTCAGTGAGCAAGGCCTGTTGGCCACCGGACATGCAATCGCCAACTTACTCAACAGTGCGCCCAATTGGCTGGCGCAGCACACGCTGAGTGAAGCGGAGCGAGATGAGCTGCTGGAAAACCTGGTCAGCGGTGCCATCGAGCGTTTGCTGCGCCCCTCAGTTCCACGCGCAGTAGCTTGAGGACCCAGGACGATATCCCCGTGACCGTGGATCGACACCTAGGCGCCGGAAGCCATAAGCCACGTCGCTTCAATAGAAAAAACATCTAAACAATTCCCGCCAATCACGACATCTAACGCTTTGCTAATGGGAGCCCAATCACTGCGGAGCCTGAGGTGAATTCGGCCTCTCTTCGCCTCTTCGTAACCGGGAGCAAAGCATGAAAATCAATCCCTATCTGATCTTCAACGGCGATTGCAAAGCCGCCTTCACCTTCTATGCCCAAAGTCTGCGAGGCCAGATCGAAGTCATGATGACCTTCGGCGAAAGCCCCGCGCGCGAGCACTTCCCGGCGGACTACCACAACCTGATCATCCACACCCGCCTACTGGTGGGCGATCAGGCGATCATGGGCTCGGACACAACACCTGATCGTCCTACTGACGAAATGAGCGGCTGTTCGGTTTCACTGAATGTCGACAGCATTGCGGAGGCTGAACGGGTGTTTTCTGCGTTGTCGGACGGCGGCAAGGTGGAAATGCCACTGGAAACCACGTTCTGGGCGGCTCGCTTCGGCATGTTGGTTGATCGGTTTGGTGTGTCGTGGATGGTGAATTGCGAAAAGGATCAGTGAAACTCACTTTCTCAAGTCATAAAAAAAGCCCAACCTGAAAAGGTTGGGCTTCTGGCAACTGCCGGACTGTCTGCTACCGTCAACACGCTATCTCGTACAGCAGCGGATTGTTCGGAGGAACCCCACTATGCCTGCCCATGACGTGCCTTGGTCCACTCGTTTCAAACTGTCACTGCTGGCTGGAGGGCTCACCGCCACTTTGCTCGCGCTGAGTGGGTGCGCCACCGTCGATGGGCGTAGAGCATCCCGCGCCGACGCTCGCCAGCGAGGTCGTGGTGCTGCACACCGAGCCTCTTCGCCCTCACGTCCGATTGGGTGAGGTGCTCATCGATGCCAGCGTCGAGCCTGCTCCTCCCATCACTCAGGTAGAAGAAAAACTACGCGACGAGTCCGCCAAGCTCGGCGGCGATGCCGTGGTGGTGGTCTACGACCATATCCAAGCGGTGGGCACCTATGTCAACGGTCCGCTTTGGGCTCGCGACGTAAAAACCATCGAAGGTCGGAAACTCAAAGGGATTGTGATCAAGTATCGGTAATGTCCGCTCGCACTTTCCTGCGGGCAAAACAAAACCCCTACCTGCATACGCAGATAGGGGTTTCGGAATTTAATCTTGACGATGACCTACTCTCACATGGGGAAA
>NZ_JBIWAM010000035.1:0-48401 GCF_044760065.1 Pseudomonas sp. NPDC098740
TACATAGATGCAACGGGGCGGCGGTTTTTCAAAAGCGGGTAGACAGTGGGGGCGAGTCCATACATAGCAGCTGGCGCAGCCTGCGTTCGGCTGCGAAGCAGCCGCTAATCAAGCAATGAGGTGTTTCAGGGTAACCGAGTCGTCAGGTTTTACGACTGCTTCGCAGCCGAACGCAGGCTGCGCCAGCTGCTACAAGTGCGATGTCAGTGGCCAGATGCATCCTTGTGGTTGTCCAGTGTTTCGAGCAACGCCACCTGCATGCGCGTGTGAACGCGGATGAACCAGCGCCAGAGTAGCGCCGCTACAGCGGCCGCGACGACGACGATCAGCACCAGCAACTTGTTGGTCGGCAGAATACTGGCCGACAAGGCTGCCAACAGCAGGAAAATCACCAGCAGCGAGAGGATCGGGATCACTTCGGCGATCACCCGACGCACTCGCTGCGTGTGGCGGCCGGCCATCTCCGGCTTCACGCCCATCTCCGCCAACAGCATCGAGAGCGCCTTGAGCTTGCGATAGGCGGCGATCAGGAACGGTAGCGACAACAGCAACGCCCCGCCCCAAATCAACGCTTTCTGCCAGCTCGGATTGCTGATCCAGTCTTGCAGGTAAGCGGACATGCGCTCGGCGAAATAAGCGCCCGAGAAGAAGATCGCAATCACCAGCGCCAGATTGACTCCCACCTGCAACAGAATTCGCCGAATCATCGATGCCAGCAGCGCGCCCTCGCCCTGAGGCTGGATGCTACGCAGCCATTCGCCGTACATCCCCAATACCCTGCCCAGTCGCTTCGGCATCACCGCGGCAAGCTTGACCGACAGCGGATCAGCCGCGCGGATCAGGTAGGGCGTCAGCAACGTGGTGATCACCGAGACGGCAACGGCGACCGGGTAAAGGAAGTTGCTGGTGACCTGCAACGTCATGCCCAGCGCCGCGATGATGAAAGAAAATTCGCCAATCTGCGAAAGCCCCATCCCGACTCGAAGTGAGGTGCGTCCATCATTGCCAGCGATAAAGGCGCCAAGGCCGCAAGAGAACATTTTGCCCAGCACCACGGCCACGGTGATCACCGCAATCGGCCATGCGTATTGCAGCAGGATCATCGGATCGAGCATCAGCCCAATGGCGACAAAGAAGATCGCACTGAACAGATCGCGAACCGGTTCGATCAAGCGCTCGATTTTCAGCAATTGCCGGGATTCAGCCATGATCGCGCCAATCAGGAAGGCACCGAGCACCATGCTGTACTCAAGTTTGACCACCAGCAAACAGAAGCCGAAACACAGGCCTAACACCGTGATCAGCAGCATTTCATTGCTTTCGAACTTCGCCACGTAAGCCAGCAATCGCGGCACCAACAGGATACCGATGACCAGCGCGACGATCATGAACAGCGAGAGCTTGCCGACCGTGGAAAATACTTCGCCGGAACTGACCGTGCCGCTGACCGCGATGCTCGACAGCAAGGCGATGATGCCGATGCCAAGGATGTCTTCAACGATCAGCACGCCGAAGATCAGCTGCGCAAAACGTTCGTTCTTCATCTTCAGATCGTTGAGCGCCTTGACGATGATGGTGGTCGAGGAAATCGCCAGGATCGCGCCAAGGAACAATGAGTCCATGGTGTTCCAGTCGAACCAGCGACCGATCTCGTAGCCGATCCAGATCATCAGCACGATTTCCAGAAACGCCGCGATGAACGCCGTGGCGCCGACCTTGAACAGCTTTCGCAGGCTGAACTCAAGGCCCAGACAGAACATCAGGAAAATCACCCCGAGTTCGGCGAGGGTCTTGATGGTTTCTTCGTCGTGGATAAAGCCGAACGGCGGGGTGTGCGGGCCGATGATGAAGCCGGCGACGATGTAGCCCAGCACCACAGGCTGTTTGAAGCGATGGAAAAGCACGGTCACCACACCTGCGACCAACATGATCACTGCCAGATCCTGAATAAAACTGATGGCATGCATGGTGTGGGGCTCCTTAAGTTGGACTTTTGGAGGGTAACACCGCGACTTCAGCCGGAAAGGCGGTGCAATATATGGAAACAGATCGATCCGGGCGTGACGGCAGCCACCCGCCCGGCGTCCCGATAACTGTTGGTTTGAAAAAGCTGACGAGGCCCCCGCAGAGGTGCCGCCCTCCCGAAATTCTGCCTTGAACCGTGAGAACGCTATGGAACCCGGAAACGCACAACTGTCGATGACGGTATTGATGACCCCCGACATGGCCAACTTCTCTGGCAATGTCCACGGCGGCACCTTACTCAAATACCTCGACGAAGTGGCCTACGCGTGCGCCAGCCGTTATGCCGGCCGCTACGTGGTGACCCTGTCGGTGGACCAGGTGATTTTCCGTGAGCCGATCCATGTCGGCGAACTGGTGACCTTTCTGGCCTCGGTGAACTACACCGGCAACACCTCCATGGAGGTGGGCATCAAGGTGGTGACCGAAAACATCCGCGAGCGCTCGGTGCGCCACACCAACAGCTGCTTCTTCACCATGGTCGCAGTGGATGACGACCGCAAACCGGCTGCTGTCCCGCCACTGCAACCGCAGAACAGCGAAGACAAACGCCGCTTCATGCAGGCCCAGCAACGTCGGCAGATTCGTCAGGAGCTGGAAAAGCGCTATCAGGACATCAAGGGCGACGCCTAAATCAAAAGATCGCAGCCTGCGGCAGCTCCTACGGGGTACGCGTTCCCGTGTAGGAGCTGCCGCAGGTTGCGATCTTTTCGCTGTGACCCCGATTACAAACTGATCGCCGTCGCCTCGAACCGCACCCGGGGATGGGCAATCCGGTCCTGAGCCCGTACCAGCTCCAGCTCATAGTTGGAGCAAGCCTGGGTTTCCAGCAGCACTTCATGCACCGCCGACGCGGCGAATTCGAAAGCCGCCACCAGGCTATCGCCCAACAGGACGCGAGCCAGAAACAGTCCGGAAGTCAGGTCGCCGACGCCCACGGGCTGACGCGGGAACGCCAGCAGCGGGCGGCGCAAATGCCAGCTGCCTTCGGCTGTCACCAGCAACATCTCGAAAACATCCGCCGGTTTACCGGGATAGTCCAGATGCTTGACCAGCACAGCCTTCGGACCGCGAGCCAGCAACGCTCGCGCCATGGACAGGCAATCGAACAACGATTGCGGCTTGCGCCCCGAAAAGCTGTCCAGCTCCAGCTGGTTCGGGCACATGAAGTCCGCCACGGCAGCCGCCTCCTCCAGCAGAAAATCGCTGACTTCCGCGGGCACGCTGCAACCCTTCTCCGGATGGCCCATCACCGGGTCACACAGATACAGTGCCTTGGGATTCATCGACTTGATCCGCGCCACCCCCGTCAGGATCGCCCGACCCTGGGCAGCACTGCCGAGATAGCCAGACAGCACGGCGTCGCAGTTGCCCAGTTCGCCAATCGCCGCGATGCCTTCGACCAGGTCGGGAATCTGATGCGGCGCCAGCACCTCACCGGCCCATTGGCCGTACTGGGTGTGGTTGGAGAACTGCACGGTATTGAGCGGCCAGACATTCACCCCGACCCGCTGCATCGGGAAAACCGCGGCGCTGTTGCCAGCGTGGCCGAACACCACGTGGGACTGGATGGCGAGCAGATGGGGCGTACGTTTCATGCGGTGGGTTTTCCGTCAAACGATTGAAATTCAAGCCGCGCAGTATGCGACTAAACGCAGCCTGTACGACAGACCGGCGACGCAGTTAAGCTGACACTATCTTGTTGGAGCAACGTGTTGATGCTGACCCTTGGAAATATCTTCGTCCTGATGCTGCTTGCCACCGGTGGCGCGTGGTTATGGCACAACCATGGCTTGCGCGAGCGCGCGCTGGAGCGGGTCAAGCTGCATTGCGCAAAGCTTGGAATCGAGCTGCTGGACGGCAACGTGGCCTTGAAGAAGATCGCGTTCATTAAAGACGCCAACGGCCGGCGGCGCCTCGCCCGTGTGTATAACTTCGAATTCACCGTGACCGGTGAAAGCCGTCACAACGGCACCATCACCCAGTTCGGCGCCCACAGTGCGCAGATTGAGCTGGCGCCCTACCCGATGCCGTTCGACGACACACCTGCGGTGGCCGATGTAGTAAAACCGCGCGCTGAGGTGATCGAGATGAGTCAGTGGCGGCAAGAACACACTAAATGGCGTCCTTGATTCAAGTCTTGCTCGACCGGCAGTCGGCTAGATCTCTTTGTAATGAATCAACATCCTGCGGCTCGCTGAAAATCAGCTCGATACGTGAATCACGCCGCCATTCGCTGGGCTGCCAGTCCAGCACCGGGTTTTCCAGCGCATTCGCCGAAACCCAACCGTCGACGCTGTGGATAACCAGTTTCGCCCGCCGCCAGGCAAGGCTTTCAAGCCAACGGCCAACGAGCATCGCATCGAAAGTCTGACTCGGATGCCAGCGCCACCCAACGCTCCAACCGCCCTCCTGTTCCTGACTCAAGCAAATTGGCAGCGCAGGATCGGTCCAGATGGCTGGCAGCTGTGCCAATCCTTTGGGCACAACGAAGTTATCCACACCCGCTACAGCCTGAACCCCAAGCCCTGGTAGCTCACTCAATGGCAACGCGGCTTGCTGCGTCCAGTACAACGGACGCGCCGGCAACTGTGCGGCGATTCGCTGGCGATCAGCGTCGTCGATATTTTCGGCTTTATTCATCAGCAACAACCCGGCGCTCTTGAGCGCTTCCTGTTGCGCCACCGGCAGCGCTTTGCCGGCAGCAAGTGCCTGGGCGTCCAGCACCAGCACGCAGGGTTGAACAGCCAACACGCCTTGCCACGGCGCCTCACTCAATTGCCTGAGCAATTGCGCCGGATGCCCCAGCCCGGAGGGCTCGATAAACAGCCGATCCGGCCGCGCCTTGCGCAGCAAACGTCCGAGGCCGATCTGAAACGGCGCGCCATTCACGCAACACAAACAGCCCCCGGCCACTTCACCCAGTGCGATACCATCGGCGTCCCGGGTCAGCAACGCAGCGTCGAGGCCGATCTGGCCGAACTCGTTGATCAGCACCGCCCAACGCTCATTTGCCGGCCGCTGCGCCAGCAGGTGCTTGATCAGGCTGGTCTTGCCGGCACCCAATGGGCCAGCAATGACGTGAGTGGGAATGTTCTGCAACATGATCGAAGTTTTCTGAGGAGGTCAAGGATGCGGTTGATGGGGTTGTCGGTGCTCTTGGCGCTCATGTCCGGCGACGCGCTGGCCCAGGCTTGCGTGGTACATAGCACGGCTGCGCGACTCGACGTGAAAATCTGCCAGCAGAACCGCAACATCCCGGAAAAGCTATTCGCCGATGGTTTCTGCCAGCCGAACCTTCCTGGCCAGAAAGTCGAAGTGCAGTACGTCGACCAATGCCCCACCGGCGCGTTCGGCGTGTGCAGCAACGCCCAAGTCGCCAATATGCCTTACCGGCAGGATATTCACTATTACGGCGTAGCCACGGATGCGGCGTATTTGAAGCCGTTTTGCGAAGCCCAGAGCCAGGGAACCTGGCTCAAACCGTGAGCCGCTAGCTCAGCCAGTCGAGCGTCAGGATCAGCCGCCGCTCACCGGACACAAGCTGTGGCGACCGGTGAATAAGGCCGAAGCCTTCGTTGCCATGCCATTTCTCGCCTTTGAGTAACGCGACTTCGCCGCTGGCGATCTGCTCGATCAGCGAATCGTCCTGGGGTTCGACTTCGGCTTTACCCAGTTGTCGGCGATCCATCGCACCTTCCTTCAGCCACTGGCTGCCGATCCCGCAATACGTGGTGATCAGCCGCACCGGAACGTGATCGACGTGGAAACGCGGGCACATGGCCTTGTCCAGGACCCGCAAGCGCAGGCCGACACGCTTGGCGCCCATCAAACAGGCGAAAGCACTGACCAGCCAGGAGACGTCAGCGATGAAACCTTCGTAACCTTCGAGATCGCTGAAACCTGAGGCTAATCCGTGAAGATTGGGTTCGGTGTCGTCGCTGGGCAGTTCCAGGACCCGCGACTCGGCTAACGGCTCGTTCAGGGACAGCAGCAAACGCCCGAAATCAGCGATGTGCGCCGGCAGTTGGCGCTGCCAAACAGCGAGGTTAACGCCGTCATCCAGTATTCGGGTCAGCGCTTGCGGCGTCTCAGCTTGAACCTGATAAATGATCGGCCGCAGTTTCAGACTGGGTGCCAACATCAGGCTGCCGCCTCTTCATGCCACGGGCCGAATGGATCTGGCAGTAAGCGCCAGCCCTCGACACCCAGCGCCATTTCATCGTCGGTCAGCAGGCAATTGTCGAGTTCGGCGGTGAGTTGCGCGAAGTCGATGTTCTGGCCGATGAACACCAGTTCCTGACGGCAATCGCCGGTGGCTGCAGTCCAGTTTTCCATGATCCCGGCCGTGCTTTCTTCGTCCTGCGGCCACTGGGTTTTCGGCACGAAACGCCACCAGCGCCCGGCGAAACCATGGCGCATCAATCCGCCGGCCTGGGACCAGCTACCGGCGTCCATGTGCTTGCTGGCCAGCCAGAAGAAGCCCTTGGAGCGCAGCAGTTTGCCGTTCACCCACGGGCGGTCGATGAAGCTGAAAAAGCGCTGCGGATGAAACGGTCGGCGTGCTCGGTAGGCTGTCGAGGCGATGCCGTATTCCTCGGTTTCGGGCACGTGTTCGCCACGCAATTCCTGTAGCCAGCCCGGCGCCTGAGCGGCCTTCTCGAAGTCGAAACGACCGGTATTCAGGATCTTCGCCAAGGGAATTTCGCCCATGACCATCGGGATGATTTCCGCCTGGGCGTTAAGCCGCTCAAGGATCGCGATCAGCTCCTGGCGTTCGCTGCTGCTGATCAAGTCGATCTTGCTGATCAGAATCACGTCGGCGAATTCGATCTGCTCGATCAACAGGTCGGTGATCGAGCGTTCGTCTTCCTCGCCCAAGGTTTCACCACGGGAAGCGAGACTTTCGGCAGCCTCATAGTCGAGCAGGAAGTTCATGCCATCGACCACGGTGACCATGGTGTCGAGCCGGGCGATGTCCGCCAGGCTCTGCCCTTCTTCATCGCGGAAGGTGAAGGTTTCCGCCACGGGCAGCGGCTCGGAAATTCCGGTGGATTCGATCAACAAATAATCAAAGCGACCCTCCTTGGCGAGTTTACTCACCTCTTCCAGCAAGTCTTCGCGCAAGGTGCAGCAGATGCATCCATTGCTCATCTCCACCAGTTTTTCTTCCGCACGATTCAGGGTGACATCGCGCTGAACTTCACCGCCATCAATGTTGATTTCGCTCATATCATTGACGATCACGGCGACGCGCAGGTTGTCGCGATTGCGCAGCACGTAGTTGAGCAGCGTGCTTTTGCCAGCGCCGAGAAAGCCCGACAGGACGGTTACGGGGAGACGATTGGGCATCAGGTATTCCTCACAGAGATGCCCGGTCGCAGTGTCGGGCATAATTTGATGTTATAGTATAACAACACAATCAAGCCACTCTCCTCTTGCCCACGATGACAAAGGGCACGATGCTCAAGCCCGTTCGGTCCGTGAGAAATCCTATGCGTGTCGCCCTGAAAATAATGCTGATGAGCGTTTCGTTGCTGATTGCTGTCGACGCCTGGGCGCAAATCCCGAGCCTGGCCAAATGCACCCGAAGCGCCAATCTGCTGGCCTGCGTGGATGGCGACGGCAATGCCTACAGCGTCAACACCGTCGGGAGCACGATCTATTTGCGGGGCTTCGAAGCGGCCGGAAAACGCCACTGGGCACAGACCAACAGTCGCTACGGACAACTCACGTTTTTCACTGGGCTCGCTTCCGATGGCGAGGCCTGGGTCGGCTACAACCGTCGCGTCGGCTGGACCACCATCAATCGGTTTTCCAGTTCTGGTGGCAGCAGCGGCAAGTTCACCTGTAGCCGAATTGCGGGATGTTAGGCTTGGGATTTTTTTTGCTCTTGCTGCCAAGCGATGTAACTGTTTACCGGCGGATTTTTCTGGAAGTAGCGCTGTAACCCTTCGAACAAGCCATCGGCTACGGCCTGCTGATGGCGCGCGGTGACCAGTCGCTGACTGTCGCGAGCGTTGGAGATGAAGGCGGTTTCCACCAGGATCGACGGCACGTCCGGCGACTTCAGCACCGCAAATCCCGCTTGTTCCACGCGCTTCTGATGCAGCGTGGTGATGCCCGCCAGACTGCCGAGCACCGAGCTGCCCAACTGCAAACTGGCGGCGATGGTCGCGTTCATCGACATGTCGAGAATGACCCCGGCGAGCATCGGGTCCTTGTCTTTGAGATTAAGCAGGTTGGTAGCCCCCAGCAGGTCCGCGCCGTTCTCCCGTTGCGCCATGAAGCGTGCCGTGGCGGAAGTCGCTCCACCTTCAGACAAGCAATACACGGAGGCGCCTGACGCGGTGAGACGCGGCGCCGCGTCCGCGTGCACCGAGATGAACATGTCGGCGTTGTGCTTGCGGGCAATCTCCACGCGTTTACGCAGCGGTACGAAGAAGTCGTCGTTGCGCACCAGTTTCACGTCGAAGCCCTTCTCGCGCTTCAGCCGCTTGGCCAACAACTGGGCGATAGACAACACCACGTCTTTCTCACGTTCACCTTTGGCGCCGACCGCACCGGGGTCTTTGCCGCCGTGACCAGGGTCGACTACGACGATGATGTCGCGCTTGGAGTGAGCCTTGTCGACGGACGCCTTGGGCGAAGCCGCCATTTGTATCGGTGAAGCAGTGTTCAGATCAAGCACCAGTCGATGACCCTGACCGTCCTGTGGCGGCAGCAAAAAACTGGCGAGCTGCACCGGGCCGCTGAGGTCGAGGACGATTCGCGTATCGCCCTGGCCGAAGGGCCCGGAGCGTATCGAGCGAATCACGGTGTTGCTGAGCGCCAACTGACAGAAGTCGCCACTGAGGTTGGCACCACTCAGATCGATGATCAGCCGTTCGGGGGCGCTCAAGGAAAACGTCTTGTATTGCACCGGCCCGCTCAGATCGAACACCAATCGCAGCTTGTCATCCGAACGCCAGAGCCGCGCATTGCGAATCTGTGTGGCCGAGACGCCAAACGGTAAAGCGAAGGCCGCGCTGGCCAGGATCAAGTTCAACAACTGACGTCTGTGCATGATGAAAGCCTGTTCATAAAAAAGGCATGGTTGATTTTAATGTAATAACATAACATGTAGAATCGACTCCCACGATGGACCTGCTCATGAATGCGCTGACTCTGCCGGATATCGCCGCGCAGGCCTCACGCCAAGCCCTGCCACTCGACTGGGTGGGCATGTGCGGCATTGCTCTTCCTGTTTTATTCGATGGCCAACGACTGAGTGCGAAAGCCGACGCCGGCGTTAGCCTCGATGATGGAGAGGCGCGCGGGATTCATATGTCACGGCTGTATTTGGCGCTGGAAATACTTGAGCAAGAAAACCTGACACCTGCCTTGTTGCGGCGAGTTTTGCAAAGTTTTCTCGAGACTCATGAAGGATTGTCCAGCAGCGCGTACTTAAAAATACACACCGATTTACTGCTCAAAAGACCGGCGCTGGTCAGTCCATTGGCCGGCTGGAAAACCTATCCAGTGAGCATCGAAGCACGTTTGAAAAACGCTATGTTCCACGTGGAACTAAAAATCGACGTGCCTTATTCCTCGACCTGTCCGTGTTCGGCCGCGCTTTCCCGGCAATTGATTCAGCAGCAATTCGTCGATGACTTCGCCAACAAGCCGCTGCAACATGCCGATGTGTTGGCTTGGCTCGGCTCCACAAAAGGCATCGTCGCAACGCCTCACAGCCAACGGAGCAATGCGAAATTGCGGCTTCGAGTGGACGACTATCTGGATGACTTACCGCTGATCGCGATCATCAACGACGCCGAAGCGGCCCTCGGCACCGCCGTACAAACCGCCGTAAAACGCGCCGACGAACAAGCCTTCGCGTTGGCCAACGGTCAAAACCTGATGTTCTGCGAAGACGCCGCACGACGTTTGAACCTGGCGCTAAAACGCTCACCCGGCATCAACGCCTTCCACATACGAGTCGTCCACGCAGAAAGTCTTCACGCGCACGATGCGGTCGCCGAAAGTCGCTGGAACTGGGAGGCCGCATGATTCATTGCCAAGCCTTGCGTTGGGGTGCACCCGGCCAGCCACTGACTCCTACCGTGGATTTCGAACTGGCCAAAGGAAGTCTCACCGCCGTAATCGGTGCCAACGGTTCGGGTAAAAGCAGCCTGCTGAAAGTCATCGCGGGCTTGCAAAAACCGCTGACCGGCAAAGTCATCCTGGATGTTCAACGCAAGGGCAAGCTGTCGTTCCTACCCCAGCAACAACACTTGGACCGCCAATTCCCCATCAGCTTGCAAGAGCTAGTGGCCGCCGGTTTCTGGGGTAGCACGCAGTCTCCCGAGATACGCAGACAACGCCTCAAAGCCGTCCTGGAAAACTGGTGTCTGAGCGGACTGGAACAGCGCCCATTGATGGCCTTGTCCGGCGGCGAATTACAGCGTGCCCTGCTCGCCCGTTTGAGCCTCGCCGACGCACCATTGCTATTGCTCGACGAACCCCACGCCGCCCTCGACGAACTCGGCCAAGCGCTGCTCTGGACACACATCCACGCCTGGCATGCCGAAGGCCGAACCCAGGTGATCGTGTGCCATGACCTGGCCGCCGTTCGCCAATACATTCCCCAAACATTGCTGATCAAAAGCACCGGCTGCGTCCTTGGGTCGAGCGTTGATCTGATCCATCAACAACCACATACGCGGGTGGCCTGATGCTCGCTGCCGCTCATCTTTGGCAACCGTTCCACGAGTTCGTGTTCATGCGGCGAGCGCTTCTCGGCGGGTTGGTTCTGGCATGCAGCACCGCACCGTTGGGCGTGTTTTTGATCCTGCGACGCATGAGCCTGATCGGCGACGCTGTGGCTCACGGCATTCTGCCGGGGGCTGCATTGGGCTTCTGGTTTGCCGGATTGAGTCTGCCGGCGCTGACCGTCGGCGGCCTCGGTGCCGGTCTCGGCATGGCCGGACTCGCCGCCTGGATCACCCGTCGCACCGGCCTGCGAGAAGACGCCAGCCTCGCCGCGATCTACCCGATCTCCCTTGCCTGCGGGGTGCTGATCCTCGGCATCGCCGGCAAACGTCTGGACCTGTTGCATCTGTTGTTTGGCTCGGCACTGGCGGTCGATGGCCCGACGCTGACCGGCATGCTGTGGGTCTCCGGCTTCAGCCTGATCGCCATGGCGTTCATCTACAAACCGCTGTTGCTGGACACCCTCGACCCACTCTTTCTGCAAACCGTCAGCCGACTCGGCCCTCTGGCTCACGGCGTATTTCTAACCCTGGTGGTGCTGAACCTGGTGATCGGTTTTCAAGCCATCGGTGCGCTGATGGTCGTCGGTTTGATGATGTTGCCCGCCGCCGCGTCGCGCTTCTGGAGTCGTCGCTTGCCGACATTAATGGCCATCGCCGCCCTGCTCGGCTGCCTCTCGGTGTGGCTCGGACTGTTGCTGTCGTTCTACTACTCGCTCCCCAGTGGCCCGGCGATCGTGCTGGTGGCTGGCGGTTTGTATCTGCTGTCCGTGGTGTTCGGACCGGTGCACGGTTTGCTGCGCCGCCCGCCTTTGCTCACATCCCAATGAGGTGTTACCCGATGCGCGTTTTGCTCGTGCTGTTCAGTTTGATGCTGTCGATGTCGCTGTCTGCTGCGGAAAAACTTCAGGTAGTCACCAGTTTCAGCATCCTCGCCGACATGACCCATCAAGTCGGCGGCGACCATATCCAGATCACCAACATGGTCGGCCCGGATGCCGATGCTCACACGTACGAGCCGACGCCGGACGACGCCAAGGGGTTGCTCAAAGCCAAACTCATTATCAAAAACGGCTTGGGTTTCGAGCCATGGCTGGACCGTCTGGTGACCAGCACCGAGACCAAAGCGCCAGTGATCAGCGCGAGCCACGGCGTCATCCCGCGCTCCCTGGATGAAGATGGCGAGACGATTCCCGACCCGCACGCGTGGCACAATCTGGCGAACGCTGACCTGTATGTCAGCAACATCACCAAGGCGCTGATCGCCGCCGACCCGACGAATAAAAACGACTACGAACGCAACAGTCAGGCCTACCTGAAACAGATCTACGCGCTGCTTGCCGAAGCCAAGGCCAAACTCGGTTTACTGCCACCGGGCAATCGCAAAATCGTGACGTCCCATGACGCCTTCGGTTATCTCGGTCAGGCTTACGGCATCGACTTCATGGCGCCTCAAGGCCTGTCCACTGAGCGCGAACCGTCAGCCGCCGAAGTCGCCGCACTGATCACCCAGATACGCCAGGCCAAGGTCAAAGCGGTGTTCATGGAAAACATCAAGGATGCACGCCTGCTCAAGCAGATTGCCGATGAAAGCGGCGCGCACATCGGTGGCACGTTGTACTCCGATGCGCTCGCGGAGACCGGTCCGGCCAGCACCTTCGTCGGGTTGTTCGAGTACAACCTCAACACCCTCTACGACGCGTTGAGCAAGCCATGATCCGCAAGAATCCTTCCGGTGATTTGCCGGTGATAGCGGAATCTGCCTACGTGGACAAAACCGCCATCATCTGCGGCAAAGTGGTGATCGGCGAGAACGTCTTCGTCGGTCCTTACGCGGTGATTCGTGCCGACGAAGTGGATGCCTCAGGCGAGATGGAGCCGATCACCATCGGCGCCAACTCGAACATCCAGGATGGCGTGGTGATCCACTCCAAGTCCGGCGCGGCAGTGACCATCGGCGAGTTCAGTTCGATCGCCCACCGCTCGATCGTTCATGGTCCGTGCAAGGTTGGCGACCGGGTGTTTATCGGTTTCAACAGCGTGCTGTTCAACTGCGTCGTCGGTGACGGTTGCGTGGTGCGGCACAACTCGGTGGTCGATGGCCGCGACTTGCCCGAAGACTTCTACGTGCCCTCCACCACCCGCATCGGCCCAAAGACAGATCTGTCGCAGTTCCCACCGGTGAGCGTCAGCGCCTCGGAGTTTTCCGAGGACGTGGCGCGTACCAACGTCGACCTGGTGCGTGGCTACAAAGCCCTGCAGAACGAGTTCTGACCATGAGCAGCGTGCTGATTCGCAATGCCCGGCTGGTGAATGAAGGCCGTGAGTTTGACGGTGATCTGTTGGTGAGCAACGGTCGAATCGTGAAGATCGCCAGCAGCATCCACGGTGAAAATGCCGACCTGGAAATCGAAGCACAAGGGCAATGGCTGCTGCCCGGAATGATCGACGACCAAGTGCACTTCCGCGATCCAGGCGCGCCAGACAAAGGCAGCTTCTACACCGAATCCCGAGCCGCCGTGGCTGGCGGCATCACCAGCTTCATGGACATGCCCAACACCAATCCGGCGACCCTGACCCTCAGCGCACTGGCCGACAAAAAGCGTCGAGCGGCGATCAGTTCCGTCGCTAATTACGGCTTTCATTTCGGCGTGAGTAACGACAATCTCGACACCATCGCCGCGCTGAATCCCTGTGAAGTAGCCGGCGTCAAAGTGTTCATGGGCGCTTCGACCGGCAACATGCTGGTCGATGACCCTCAGATTCTCGAGCGGTTATTCGCCGAGGTGCCGACCCTTTTGTTGGCCCACTGCGAACACACGCCCAGTATCGACGCCAACGCCGCGAACCTGCGCGACTTGTTCGGCGAACACATTCCAGCGGCGGCCCACCCGCTGATCCGCAACGCCGAGGCGTGCTTTCGCTCCTCCTCAATGGCCGTGGACCTCGCCAGGCGTCACGGCACCCGACTGCATGTTCTGCACCTGACCACCGCCCGCGAACTGGCGTTGTTCGAAGACAAGCCGCTCGCCCAGAAACGCATCACCGCCGAAGTCTGCCTGCACCACTTGCTGTTCGATGACCGGGATTACCCGAGCCTCGGCAACCTGATCAAGTGCAACCCGGCGATCAAAACCCAGGCGGACCGCGATGCCTTGCGCGAAGCATTGCTGAGCCATCGGCTCGACGTGATCGGCAGCGATCACGCGCCTCACACCTGGGATGAAAAACAGCGGCTATACAGCCAGGCGCCTGCCGGCTTACCGTTGGTGCAACATGCCCTGCCCGCGCTGCTGGAATTGGTCGCGGATGAAGTTCTGCCGATCACCACGCTCGTGGCCAAGACCAGTCATCGCGTCGCCGATCTGTTCGCCATTCCCGACCGCGGTTATCTGCGCGAAGGCTATTGGGCCGACCTCGTTCTGATCAAACCCGAACCCGGCGGTGTCGCCGTGTCCCAGCAGCCGATCCTGTCTCAATGCGGCTGGACACCTTTTGCCCGACAGCGTTTTCGCCACAGCGTCGGCAGCACGATCGTGTCGGGACAAATTGCCTGGCACGACAAACGTCTTAATGACAACTGTCAGGTATTACCTCTACGGTTTATGCGCTAGCACTGGAGAGCACCGACATGATTCACATCACCCTTAGCGACGGTTCATTGCGTGAATACGACCGGCCACTGTCGGTGTACGAGTTCGCCGCGAGTATCGGATCCGGACTGGCAAAAGCGGCGGTGGCCGGCCGAGTGGACGGCATCTTGGTGGACTGTGAGTTCATGATCGAGGCCGATGCCCGGGTCAACATCGTCACGCCTCAAGAGCCCGATGGGCTGGAGATCCTGCGACGCTCCTGTGCACTGATGCTGGCCATGGCCCTCAAGCAACTCCATCCACAGGTGCAACTGCACGCAGGAACGGTGCTGGGCGACGGGTTCTTTTATGAATTTTCTGCCGAGCGATCCCTAACGCAGGCAGATCTGCCACTGATCGAAGCGCGCATGCAGGCTCTGGCGGCGACCAATCACTCGATCCGCCGTCAAGGGAAGACGCAGCTGTACCGCTTGGGGAACTTCGAGTCTACGACAGTTGGCCCGCATGTCCCCGCGACCAGAGTGCTGCAAGCGTTCACCCTCGACCACATCAGCGGGACGTTGCAGCAGCGGATTTATGGTACGTGCTGGCCCTGCCAACAGGAGCTGGAAAACTGGCGGACGCCGCCACACGTCATCATCGTCAGCATGGACGAACGTCAGGCAGATTACGCGCAATCGGTGACGGAGGCATTGCGCCGAAGTGGCGTGCGCGCCCGCGCGGATCTGCGTCACGAGAAAGTCCGTCAAAAAATTCGCGAGCACAGTCAGCATGTACCGTATCTGGTGGTGATCGGGGAGAAAGAAAAGGAAGGCGGGTTTGTCAGTGTGCGCAGCCGCACTGGGAAGGATTTCGGCAGGATGAGCGTTGAGACGGTGTGTGAGTGGTTGAATCAGGCCCGCTCCTACACGGTCATGTAGGGCGCGGGCCTGCTGGCGAGCCTTTAAGCTCTCGGCTTGACGGTCCCGCAATCCTGCCCCAACCACACGGCGCGGCTATCGAGGCTGCCCTTCTGCTGAATGCCGGTGGCGTTGAACGTGCCATTAACCTTGGTGGTGAACTCACGATCACTGAGGAAAGTGGCGACACCAGTGCCCTGCGCTTTCGGACAGCTGAAGCGGAATTTCCACTGATTCCCGGTGCGGTCAGTGATTTCCTGCTTGCAACCCGACTGTGGATCGGTCAGCGGAATGTCGTCGCTCTTCACCTGTTCCGGCGTCAGGCAAGCCCGAATCCCCTTGCCGCCCATGGTGATGCCCTGCTTCTCCAGCTGCGCACGCTGTGCCGGGGTCATCTGGCTCTGTATCTGGCCAAGGATCAGCTGCAAATCCGGGAGATTCTGGTCATCGACCTTCATGTTGCTTGTGGTCATTTCCCACAAACCAGGCTGCAGCATCTGCGCCTGAGCGGCCACAGGAAGTGACAAACCAATAGCCATGGCCAAACCCAGCAGACGAACGTTCATCGAGTAACTCCTGATCAGTAGTGGCCGTTAGACGTCAGCCAGCGGCTTCGGTTCATGGGCCAATTAAATAGCGACATTCTGCACGGAACATGGTCTGTTAAGCATTGAATCTTCAGGAGCAAGGCTGCCCCCATGGATTACTTTGGACCGCATATTTTCGGCTACATGATTGCACTGCTTCACACGTTGGGCCTGATCGCTGCCATCCACGCCGTGCTCACCGTCCGGACCGCCCAGGGATCGATCGCCTGGGCCCTGTCGTTGCTGTTTATTCCCTACCTCACGCTCATCCCCTATCTAGTCTTCGGCCGCAGTACCTTCGATGGTTACATCAAGGCTCGGCGCCAGGCCAACGAAGAAATGCGCAAGGCTATCTCAGAGCTGAACTGGCGCCCTTGGGTAGAAGAGGCGCTGACCGCTCGCGCCTCAAGTGCTTACGCGTCCTTGAGGGCCATGCCGAAACTGGGGCGCATGCCGTGCCTGGCGAATAACGAAGTGCGTTTGCTGATCAACGGCCAGGCCACCTTCAACGCCATTTTTGAAGCCATCAGCAACGCGAAGGAAGCGGTGCTGATTCAGTTTTTCATCATTCACGACGATCGCCTCGGTCAACGCCTGCAAACCTTGCTACTGCAGAAAGCCGCCGAAGGCGTGGCGGTTTATTTATTGTACGACCGCATCGGCAGCCATTCCCTGCCTCACAGTTACGTGCAGCCGCTGCGCGATGCCGGCGTCGAGGTCAAAGCCTTTGCCACCCGCAGCGGCTGGCTCAACCGCTTCCAGGTCAACTTCCGCAACCACCGCAAGATTGTGGTGGTCGATGGAATGCTGGGTTTCGTCGGTGGGCATAACGTCGGCGACGAATACATGGGCGAGAAACCACCCCTCGCCCCGTGGCGCGATACCCATGTGCAAGTACGCGGGCCGGTGGTTGCCTGCATGCAGGAATCTTTCGCTGAAGACTGGTTTTGGGCTGCCCGCTCATTGCCGCCGCTGATCCTGCCGGACGTTTACCCGGACGACGGCGTGCTCTGCCAATTGCTCGCCAGCGGTCCGGCGGATTCCTACGAAACCTGTTCGTTATTCTTCGTCGAAGCCATCCATGCGGCAACCGAGCGGGTGTGGATCACCAGCCCTTATTTCATCCCCGACGAAGCCGTGTTCGCTGCGTTAAGGCTGGCGGCTATGCGTGGCATAGATGTGCGGCTGCTGCTGCCCTCACGACCGGACCACCGGATCGTCTACGCCGCCTCCAGCCTTTATGCCTTCGAGGCCGTGCGCGCTGGCGTGCGGGTGTTCCGCTACGAGCCTGGCTTCCTGCATCAGAAAGTGGTGTTGATCGACAGCGAAATCAGCGCCATTGGCAGTGCCAATCTGGACAACCGCTCGTTCCGGCTGAATTTTGAAGTGATGTTGTTGACGGTCGACAGCACGTTTGCCGCCGAAGTAGAACAGATGCTCAACGATGACTTCGCCCAGGCTCACGAGATCGCCAAAGAAGAAAGCCGGGAGACCCGCCGCCTGCAACAGGTCGGCATGCGGATCGCCCGGCTTATTTCACCGATTCTTTAAGGTGTATAGATATCGTCGCGAGTCCATGGCAGTTCATGGCTGCCATCGGGGTGGGCTTTCACCGCGAGAATCTGATGCAGATTGATCCAGCCCTTGGCGAACGCGTAAGCGCATCCCGCCAGGTACAGCCGCCAGATCCGTAAGGCCTGCTCTGGTACCAGCCTGGAAGCCGCTTCCAGATTGTCTTCCAGGCGTTCGCTCCAATGGTCCAGGGTACGCGCGTAGTGCAGGCGCAGACTCTCGACGTCGACGATCTCCAGCCCTGCTTCGCTGATCTCGGCAGAGATCATCGCCAGATGCGGCAGCTCGCCATTGGGGAACACATACTTCTCGATGAATTCACCGAAACCGCGCCCCACTGGACGGCCATCGATGTGCTTGGCGGTGATCCCGTGGTTCATCACCAGGCCGCCCTCTTTCACCGCACCGAACAAGGTTTTGCAGTACTCGGCCAGATTGGCGTGGCCAACGTGTTCGAACATGCCGACACTGACCACTTTGTCGAAGCGACCGTCCTGAGGCAAGTCGCGGTAGTCGAGCAGTTGCAGTTCGACCAGATCGTCCAGGCCTTCGGCCGTCACGCGCTCACGGGCAAGTTCCAATTGCTCTTTACTGAGTGTGATCCCGAACACCTTCGCGCCACACTCCCGCGCGGCATACCGTGCCAGTCCGCCCCAGCCGCAACCGACATCCAGCAGGTATTCACCTGGTTGCAGCCGCAGTTTGCGGCACAGGTGGCGGAATTTGGCTTGTTGGGCTTGCTCCAGCGTTTCACTGCCAGTCTCGAAATAAGCGCAGGAATACGCCATGTCGCTGTCGAGCCACAGCTGATAAAACGCGTTGGAAAGGTCGTAGTGGTAGGAAATCGCCTTGGCGTCGGTCTCCTTGTCGTGAGCAGTGCGCACTGGCTGACTATCCTGGTCTCCGAGCAACGCCTGGGTCCATTCATCACAGACGCGAATCACCTCGCTGATGGAACCTTCCAGCTCAAGTTTGCCTTCGACAAACGCCGTCCCGAGCGCGTCCAGGCTTGGATGAGTGAACTGGGTAACCATTTGTGGGTCCTTGACCACAATCGTGACGCTGGGCGTCGGCCCCAGATTGAATTCATGGCCGTCCCAGAGTCGCAGGCGTAGAGGTAACTGCAGATTCTGTAAGGCCGGAGGAAGGTGCTCGAGCATGGAGAGTCCCCTTGTTTCAGACGTCTGATGTGAGGGTAGACCATCCTGTAAAAATAGCTGGCTATCGATTTAATAGCCGTTTCTATGATTCGTAGCGTTCGGACCAAACGCCGCGAATTCACCAAAGTGATTGCCCTCACCTAGATGACTACGAATTCGTCGTACAGTTCTCAAAACTTGAAATCGACCGTGATCGCGCTGTTTAGAGCATTCACCCGGCGTGCTCAATCCTCATCCTTAAGCTTGAGCAATGGTTCCTGAAAACGCAGTAAACGCCCGGCGTTCCCCAACACCAGCAACGTGCTGAAGTTGTGCAACAGCGCAGCAATCATCGCGCCCGCAGCGCCAAGCCAACCGAAGGCGGCGAAGGCTACAATCGCCAGCGTCCAGCCCAGACCGATGATCACGTTAACCTGCAACGTGTGCCGGCATTGGCGACTCAAGCGCACACACGTGCCGAGTCGACGCAGGTCGCTGCCGATCAGGACGATGTCGGCCGAAGCCAGCGCGATGTCCGCCCCGCCCGCTCCCATGGCCACGCCGACCACACCGGCCTTGAGCGCCAGCGAATCGTTGATCCCATCTCCCACGACCATCGGCCGGAAGCCGCTGCCGATTTCCTTCAGCACGCGATTGAGTTTGTCCTCGGGCAATGCTTGAGCTTCAACGTCGCTGATCCCGACATCCCGCGCCAATGTGTGCGCGACGCTTTGCCGATCACCTGTCAGCAGCAACTGCCGGCCCAACCCCAACTCACGTAGCTCGCTCAAAGCAAATCGAGCTTCAGGTTTGACGCTGTCGGCCAGCAACAGCCAGGCGAGGAATTCACCGTTGAGCGCCAACCCGGCAATCGGGCCATCGTGGTCGGGGACACTTGAAGTGGCGATGCCCAATTGGGTGAACAACTCGGGACGACCGAGCGCCGCCTCGCCCTGCTCCGTCATCGCCACCACACCCAGCCCCTGACGCTCGTGAATGTCCGAGAGCAGCAGAAAATGTTCCTGGGTGACCAACCCGGCGAGCGCGCGGCTGACCGGATGACTGCTGGCAGAACCGAGACTGGCAGCGAGTTTAAGGACGTGGCTGCGATCCTCGAGCGGACTGTCGATGGATTGCAAACGCAAGGTGCCAAAGGTCAGGGTTCCGGTTTTGTCGACCACCAAGGAAGTCAGGTCTGCCAGCTCTTCGAGGAACGCGGAGCTGCGAATCAGAATCCCGTGACGAGCCGCCACCGCCACGCCGGCAATCGCCGTGGCCGGCGCGGACAACACCAATGCACAAGGACAGGCCGCCACCAACACCGCGAGCATGGCCTGGGCATCGTTAGTGACGAACCAGGTCACGGCGGCCAGCAGCAACACCAGCACCATGTAGCTACCGGCGTAGCGTTCCAGCAAACGCGTGATCGGTGGTTTGGAACGCTCGGCACTTTGCATCAGCGCAATGACTTTTCCGAGGGTCGACTCATTGCCGGTGCGAGTCACTTCAATACGCAGCAGACCGTCGAGGTTGATCGCGCCGCCGAAGACTTGCATGCCGACGCCCGCCTCCATCGGCACCGATTCGCCAGTAATCGAAGCGGTGTCCAGGCTCGCCTGACCGGACAGCACCCGACCATCCGCCGGCACCCGATCACCCGCGCGCACCTCGACGAGGTCGCCGGCCTTGAGTGTGCCGTTATCGACTTCGACGATAGCGCCATCGGCCTGAACTTTGCGCGCATGGCTGCGCGTCAGTTTGCCGAGGGCGCGAATCGCCTCTTGGGAACCGATCACGCTGCGCTCTTCCAGCACGTGACCGAAGATCATGATGATCGGCAGCAACGCTGCGGTCAGCAGATCACCCGTGGCCCACGCCCCCAGCATGGCCAGGGCGATCAATTGATCAGTGATCCCGTGCAGGCTCGGATAACGCAGGCTGTACCAGGCTGAACGCATCACGGGCACGGCCACCAATAACGAAGCAAAGCCCAGCAGCAATTGACTGACGCCCGTCTGCTCCGGCGACAACCAGCGCCAGGTCAGGCCGAGCGCGAGCAGGCCAAGTGCGAGCATGGCCAGGGTCAATTGGCGGGCGGCGCTGCGTTGTTCAGCCGAGGACAACATGCTCGGTGCGGCGGCGGTTTGGGGGGTCATTGTGCTGCTCCCTGAATGATCAGGCTGGAATCGTCTTTCGGGTTGACCGTGGTTACCGAACCGGCTTGACCGAGAATCTTCGGCATCCGTTCGCGGTAGATGCGCAGCAGCATTTGCGGGTCGGTCCCTTGTTGTTGCGCCTTGGCCAGGCTCAACACCGTGGCTGTGTCAGCCGAGGCTTTGGCCAGCCGTTCGCTCGCTTGGGCGTGAGCGACCTGCAGCGTGCGATCGGCTTGTTCGTTGGCAGTCTGAGTCAGTTTCTCGGCTTCAGTGCGAGCATTGGCCACAGCTTTGTCGGCTTGTTGACTGGCGGTCAGTACAGCATTGAAGGCGTTGACCGCTGGCCCGGGCAGACTCGATTGCACGTCGACCCGCGCCACTTCAATGCCTAATCCCTGCCCGGTCGCGGTCAGGTCAGCCAGGCGCTGATTGATGCCTTGCACCAGATCACCGCGTAGACGTTCGCGTCTTTCGGCAGCCTGTTTATCCGCGCCGATGAGTTCCGGTCGCGCCACTAGAATGGTGTCCAGATCTCGTGCGGCAGTAAGAGCCACCGCGCTGCGAGTCACCAATCGATCCAATGCCGGCAACACATGTTCGCCTTGAAGAACGAAGGCATACGGCTCGGTGACTTTGTAGAAAACCCGCACATCCAGTTGCACCACGCCCGCGTCACCGGTGAGCAAATAACCGGAGCCGGCGAGTGCATCGCTGATCGGTGTAGCGAAAGTCGCGAATCGGTCTGCCTGCAACGCGGCATCGGTGCGCAGCAGGTTTTCCACCCGACGCTCCATCACCCGATCCGCCGCGGGCAACAAAATCACCTGTTCAAACGGACGCGGCCAGGCCAATAGCAGGCCAGCATTCTGGATGCTATCCAGCGCGCCGAAGTGCAAAACCACCGCGCGATTTTGTGGATCGACCTGCCGCACATTGGAAAATGCCCACACCAAAGCGGCCAGTACCGTCACGGCGTAAAGAGCCAAGAAAGCCAATCGCCCAGCCTGAATCCAGGGACTGCTTAACTCATTTGTTCCACGTGGAACTAATTTCATGGCTGCGACCCGGGCTTGTTATCAAGGGTCGGCGGACCGTCAACCAACACCCGGAACGGCGCAGCATCGGTGCGCAGAATCAGTTTTGTGCCGGGCGTGACGATCGTGCCTAGTGTGTCGAGGGAGCGCAGCAGGTTGTAGAGCTGTGGCGACCCGGCGTAGGCGCGGCCATAAATCTGTGCGGCTTCGACGCGCGATTGTGCTTCGATGTCCGCCGCTTTTACCGTGGCGTCAGCCTGCACGATGCGCGCATCACGTTCGGCAGCGGAACGGATTTGCGCCGCTTCGCGCTTACCGATGGCCGTGCGTTCGGTGGCGATTGTTTCACGCTCGGCACGCATGCGATCGACCGTAGCGGTGAGGGTTACCGACGGCAGGGTCAGACGCTCGATACCGACTTGAACCACCCGCACGCCATAAGTGGTGAGCAACTGCTGATCGATTTGCTGACGCAGCTGCGCTTCAAAATCAGCAATGTGTACTTTATTGGCGTCGGTGTTCACCAGGTTAGCCAAGTCAAAACTGCTGGCCGTGGTTTCCAGAGCCGAACCCACAAACGTACGAATCTGCCGCGCTGCTTCGTCCGGCTGATTCTGTACGGCGCGCATGAAACGTTGCACGTTGTCCGGATCACCCTGAACCTGCCAGGCCACGTAAGCCTGCACGATGATGCGCAAACCGTCCCGCGTACCCACATCCTGTAAACCACTCGAGGTCGTGCGCAGTCGTAGATCGACAGGAATCGCCGCTTCAAAAGGAGCAGGCCAACGCCAGCCAAGACCTGGTTCCAGCAATACCCGCGACGGATTGCCGAAACGCGTGATCACCGTGGCCTCCCCCGAACGCACCTGCACTAGGCTCGCTGCCGCGATGGCGAACGCTACCAGTAACGCTGCCCAGCCCATTCGCCGCCATGGGAATGGGCCCGCTTCTTGGGGATCACCGTGGTGGTGATGTCCGTGGTGATGCCCGCCATGGCCGTGATCGTGGCCAGTGTGGTCATCGTGATCGTGAGTGTGCGACTGGCTCAATTGGCAGCTCCTGGCTGAGCGGTATTACGCGCCGGCGCAGGGTCAGCCGGCAGCGTGAATGTACGGAGGTCGATGGTCGGCGCGTTACTGCTGCCGCCCAGACGATGATCGAGCACCAACAACCTGGCATTGGCCAGGCCTTGGGACAGTTGGCTGAAGTACTGCTCCAGCAAGAAGGCCTGGCCGGCGCTGGCGTAGGCCTTTTGCTCGGCACCGAATCTCAAGTCAGCCGCTTGGGCGGTGGCGTTGATTTCACGAGCGCTGGCCGTCGCTTGATCGCGAGCGATGCTGGCCTGCAGTTGCGCCTGATTGGTGGCCTCCGCCGCCGCACCGCGCTCGCGGGAAATCAATGCCTGGGCGCCAATCTGCGCAGCCTGGACGCCGTGATAGGCATTGGCAGCACCGGCCGGTGGATGAATTGCCTCGACCACCGTGGCGAGAATTTCCACGCCGCTATCGAGTTTCTGCAAGTCAGCCTGCACCGCCCGACCAATCTCTTGGGCGAGCCCTACCCTGTCCTCGCCAAGCAACCCGTCGAGGGTTCGCGAAGCGAAATCGTGGACCAGAATCCGGCTGGCGGTGCTGCGGATCAGCGTCGGGACATCAGCGCTGTTGTAGGTCGCGGCCAACGCCGCTTGATCGCTCAGACCGATGCGATAGACGAAACGCACATCCATGTTGACGATCTGAAAGCTCTGCTTGTCGGCTCGGCTACTGGCAATGACCTGGGATTTGTCGTTCACATGGCTGGCGTCCCACAAGCGATTGGCAATCGCGGGCGCCGGGCCTTCGGCGGGTTCGGCCACGACCGGCGCCGGTGTGTCGCCAACACTGGTGGCCAACTCGTGAACCACACCGTTTTCGACGTTCAACACTCGACCCAGAGGCCAGGGCAAACCTGCGTGCAAACCAGGACCGAATACCTCCACCGGTTTGCCGAATCGCTCGTAGATGCCTCGCCCTTGCATGGGGATTTCGTGAATGCCGGTGAGTGACCAACCGACAATTGCCACCACCATCAGCACCGGAAAAAACGCCCGACGCATGTAAGTGAAGGCCCAGATCTGCCGCAGGTCGATGCCGAAGCGGTTGTGCAATTCGTGCTGCAACGCCAACAAGGGTTGCGGCGGCCAGCGCAGCATGTCGGCGACGAAGCTGCGCGCCAGCAACGCAGGTTCGAGTTGTTCGCGCTGCGGACTGAACAACGACAGCATGGCACGCAGCAGTAGTTCGGCGGCGACCAACCCTGGCAGCAGGCCGATCAGCACCGCCAGACGCACCGGCCAGACCGAAGTTTCGCCTCCTAACAACAGGCACAAAGCGCTGAGCACCAGGCCAATGATCGCCACCCGTGTCAGCTGCGCCAGCGATGCTGCTTCGGGCCATTGGGCGACGTTTTCCTGCGCCAGTTGACGTTCCAGCACCAGCAAACCGAAGGCCAGCAACAACGACAGCGCCGCACCGACGCTGGCCGACAACCCCAGCGTGGTGGGCGGCAGTGCCAGGTTCCAGACGTGTTCGATGCTCAACAACGTCAACAGCGACCAACCCGCGAGCCACAGCGTCGGGGCGCCGATCTGCACCAGCATCCGCAGCCATCGCTGGCTGAGCCGATCCAGCAGCCGTTCGTACCAGCCCACCGGGGCAACGACTTCGTCAGCAACGACGACCTGCACGACCGGGTTCAACGCCCGCGCACGCCATTGCGTCACCCACCAGGCCGATTGCAAACCGGCGACCAGCACCAGCAAACCGGCGCTCTGATTGACCAGCAACGCGGGCCAGAGCGACTGCGGCGCAAACAGCCCGACAAAAAACGCCAGCAACCAACCTGTCGCCGCCAGAGCGCCCAGACCGATTGCGAACTGACGCAATCGTCGCCCTTGAAAAACCGCCTGCTGGAAACGCGGCAGCCCGGCTACTTGCGTCCCATCGACATCGAGATCGACTTGCATACCACCCCAGTGTTTATCGTTGCTCATATCGCAATTCGTTACGATATAACGAAAGCCGTGAAATTTCCGTTCTTAAATGCTGTATCTAAAAACGCTCAACCTGTCGCTTGGCTGAAGCCTTGACCGAAAGGCTGCGGAACGCACATATTACGTTCGTAATTTTAGCGAAGGCCTACTTTTACCCATCCTGATCCCCGTTCACTCCAGGAGTACAACCATGAGGCAAAGTGACGGTGACCGATAGCCAGGGCGGCAAGACCGAACTGAACACCAAGGACATCATCATCGCCACCGGCTCTGAGCCCACTCCCCTGCCCGGTGTGGACATCGACAACAAACGCATCCTCGACTCCACGGGTGCGCTGTCGCTGGCCGAAGTGCCCAAGCATCTAGTGGTGATCGGCGCCGGAGTGATCGGTCTGGAGCTGGGTTCGGTGTGGCGGCGTTTGGGCGCTCAGGTGACCGTGGTCGAGTTTCTCGACCGGATCTGCCCCGGTGTGGATGGTGAAGCGGGCAAAACCCTGCAACGTTCGTTGAGTAAACAGGGCGTCAACTTCAAGTTGAGTTCCAAAGTCACCAGCGCCACAACCTCGGCGACCGGCGTTCAGCTCAGCGTCGAGCCCGCGGCTGGTGGCACCGCCGAACTGCTTGAAGCGGATTACGTGCTGGTATCCATCGGACGCCGGCCTTACACCCAAGGCCTGGGGCTGGAAAACGTCGGCCTCGCCACGGATAAACGCGGCATGCTCGCCAACAAGGGCCATCGCACCGAAGCCGCTGGCATCTGGGTGATCGGCGACGTGACGTCCGGTCCGATGCTCGCTCACAAGGCCGAAGACGAGGCCATGGTCTGCATCGAGCAGATTGTCGGCAAGGCGGCCGAGGTCAACTACGACCTGATCCCCAACGTGATCTACACCAAACCCGAACTGGCCAGCGTCGGCAAGACCGAAGAGCAGCTCAAGGCCGAAGGCCGCGCCTACAAGGTCGGCAAATTTCCCTTCACCGCCAACAGCCGGGCAAAGATCAATCACGAAACCGAAGGCTTCGCCAAAGTGCTGGCCGATGAGCGCACCGACGAGATTCTCGGCGTGCACCTTGTGGGCCCAAGTGTCAGTGAAATGATTGGCGAATATTGCGTGGCCATGGAGTTCAGCGCCTCCGCCGAAGACATTGCCCTGACCTGCCATCCACACCCGACCCGCTCCGAGGCCTTGCGCCAGGCGGCGATGAATGTGGAGGGGATGGCGACGCAAATGCAAGGCTCGAAACGCATACGGAAATGGCACAGCCTTGGTTGTGCCAAACGAAACAATAGAGTGGTGACCGACACGATTTACCCTTTCAAGAAATACAGGCATTTTCAGAAACGACCTACATAAGTAGCTACCTCCCTTGCCTTAAACTCCCCCCATTCTGACCACAAGGAGTGGGCGCATGGCGAGTCATAGCTACATGACTATTACCGGTAAAAAGCAGGGTCTGATTTCATCCGGCTGTTCCAGCCAAGACTAATCGGCAACAAATGCCAGTTTGGGCATGAAGACGAAATCATGGTGTTGGCTTACGCCCATAGTATGTTCACCGGCAGTGATGGCAGTACGTCAGGCGGGCGAGGCAAACATATGCCTATTTCCATTACCAAAAACATTGATAAATCTTCACCACTGCTAGCCAGTGCTCTGGCTGAGGGTGAAGAAGTTGAGTGCAAGATTGATTTTTATCGCACTGCTCCTGCTGGCGGTCAGGATAAATATTATTCAGTGAAAATAACGGGCGGTCGTATTGCGAATGTAAATCTTCAAATCCCACACGCTATCCACATGTCTGACACGGAGCCGCAAGAGCTGGTGTCCATTCGTTACCGAGATATTAGTTGGACGCACATCCAAGCGGGTACAAGTGCCTATAGCACGTGGGGAAACGAAGATGAATGAGACGTCATGTGATATCCATGACGTCAACAAAGCCGCTGCGGACCTGGTTGCATTAGGTTGTGCAGTAGGCGCTACACATTTTCATGACGGTATTACGCAGCTTCAATTCAATTCGATGGTTTCTTCTTATGCCAACGAAATTATCAAGGCCGTTGATGAAGGGCTCATCACTGCGTGGGAGGGAGTTCAATCGATAACGAACGAATATGCAGAGCTATCTTCCAAGGCGATCTTTTATGCTCAAAATGGCATAGGTGTTGTTGCTGGCGCCATGCAAGTTGAGGTAGGTGTAGCGGTTACTGTAGGCTCAGGTGGATGGGCCGCGCCATTGGGAGAAATGTTTATTGCGCATGGCGCCAATAATATCTATGAAGGCTTTGGCAATATTTATAACGGCCCTGAAACACCTAGCGTGCTAGGACCTGTGCGGTGGATTTATCAAGACGCTGTAGGAGGCGAGTACCAGGGAGATATGCTCTACGGTTCTATGGACTTACTATTATCTGGCATTGGTATTATTAGACTAATACGTAAGCCTGACTCGGTGCAGCTATTTAGGCATGACCCAATAAATTACGAAAGGGCGTACATACAAACAGGGAAGGCAGCTCTATTTTTCGAGGCTCTTGTTGACTACATCACATTAAATTCAATGCTTTCTAAAGAAAAATCCGAATAGACACAAGGCGCTATACCGCCATTCAAATCAAATTACGCCACGTAATTTTTTGACTAAAAAACGAAACCAGAAAACACAGAGAATAATATAAGTAACTATATAAGCAATGCGCAAAATCATGCCCTCCATGGGTATGAAGTATTTTATTACCCGCACAATAAGTGCCGCATAAAGACCATTGCTCCCAAGGACCAAAAGAAGCAGTGCAAAATAGTAACGAATATTTTCAAAATTCATGATTAAAGTGTTTCACACATATAAAACACAAGGCTAGTTTATCCACCAGGATTAATCAATTCCCGTTTAAGTTTTGGCTGCTGCGAAGTATTGGATCAACCCGTGTTCGCGATCTACTGTGGTAAATGCTCCAACGGCAACGCCCCCGGCGTCTTTACCGTATGAATCGCAAAGTTGCTGCGGATGTCACTTACACCTGGCAACTTCAGCAAACGCCCCGTGAGGAAACGGTCATAGGCGCGCAGGTCCGGCACCACCACTTGCAGCAAAAAATCCGATTCCCCTGACACCAGAAACGCCGAAATCACTTCGGGTAGCGCCGTCACGGCCAGGCGAAAGGATTCGGCCTGCTCATCGTTGTGCCGTTCAACCTTGACCCCGACAAACACCGTCAGCCCAAGCCCTACTTCGTCGCGATCCAGATTGGCCTGGTAACCGCGTATCACCCCGGCCTCTTCGAGCATCCGTACCCGGCGCAAACAAGGCGAAGCGGACAGACCGATCTCGTCGGCCAGTTGCACATTGCTCAGGCGACCGTCCCGTTGCAGCGCAGCGAGAATCTTGCGGTCGTAGGCGTCGAGTTTCATGGTTTGGCAGATCCTGATGGTTTACCTGCAATTGAGTGGCAGGTTATGCCAACCAGAAGCATTTTAGAAGCGAACTACGCAACCACCTGCCCTGCCCTTCAGCCCTAGACTGGCCGTACCGAATCGACAACGAATGGGGTGCAACGTGGCAGGACTCTGGGTGTTTTTCATGGCGCTGGCGGTGGTCTATCTGTTGCCGGGCCCGGACATGATCCTGTTGTTGCAAACCGGTGCCCGTCAGGGCAAAGGCGCGGCGCTGGCCACTGCGGTGGGTCTGGGTGTGGCCCGGGGATGCCATGTGGCGTTGGCAGCGCTGGGGTTGGCGGCACTGTTCAAGGCTGCGCCCTGGACGTTCGACGTGGTACGCCTGGCCGGGGCCGCGTATCTACTGTGGATCGGCATTCAATGCCTGCGAACCACCATGCTGCCGAACTTGAACGGAACAGACGCCACCACCGAGAAACCTCGCTGGCGCTCAGCGATCCAGCGCGGTTTGCTCACCAACCTGCTCAACCCCAAAGCGTTGCTGTTCTGCTCGGTGCTGCTGCCGCAGTTCATCGATCCGCACGCCGGGCCGGTGCTCGCGCAATTTGCGACCCTGGGCGTGGTGTTGGTTGGTGTTGGGCTGTTGTTCGACAGCGCTTACGCACTGACCGGCGCGGCGCTAGGCCGTTGGCTGCAACGCAGTCCTTCGGCCCAGCGCCTGCAGCAATGGCTGTTTGGCAGCCTGTTGATCGGCTTCGCCGTGCGGCTGACCTTTGTGCAACAAGCTTGAGCCTTACCGCGTTTTACGGCGGCGATTGATCAGCAACAGCGCCGCTGCCGTGACCACTATCACACCGCCAATCTGCAACGGTGTTTTGTAGGGCCGCAGCTGCGAACGCGCGGCATCGGTGACCTGGGTCACATAGCGTTTGTTGGCGCTCTGAAAGTCTGGATCCTGGCACTGATGACCAAAATCGCCGGCCCACACCACATACGGACCTTCCTCGACATACCGACGGTAGAACGCGCTTTGCTCTTGCAGGCTGGTGCCCCACGACGAAGCCTTGCACAGCACCGAAGCAAACGCCTGACTGCTGCGGGGCAGGTGATCAGCGGCTTTGCTCGCCAGAGCCGTGGCGACAAAACGGTAGTGGAAACGCTCATCAGGCTGCGCCACCGTGGCTTGTTGGCGCTGCACTTCACCCTCGGCCATCAGCGGCCCGACCTTGAGCTCGGGCGCTTCCAGACTGTAATTGCCGCCGAAGGTGGCGTAATCCGGGGACAGCTCGTAGCCCAACAACTCCATTCCGTCGAAACGGGCCAGTGTCGCGGCATAGTAATAAGCGAATGCCCGTTTGGTCGGCCACCATTTGGATTCAGCGTCGTGGCGCAACTGCCCGTACCACTTGGCCTTGGCCTGCAAATCGGCGTTATCGAAGTAGGCTGGCGCTTCGTCATACCGCTCTTCGCGCAGCAAGCGCCGCCCGAGCAAATTGCGCAGTTTCGCCGCCACCGATAATTGCACGTAGTTATCGCGATCCTGTTGGGTGAGTGGCGCTGGTGCCGGCACTTGAGTGTCGACGTATTGCTTGAGCTCATCGACGGTCAACACCCGCTCGGCGACCGTGGCGGCGTCGAACCAGTAGACATCTTTACTGCGATAAAGCTGATCGAACGCTTGCAGATAATCCCCGCGTTGCAACGCCAGGATTGCGCTTTCACCCTCGACCCGACACTTGGGCTGAAGCGTTTCGAAGTCCCAATCCGGCGTCCGCCGCTCCCCCCACGACTCATTCTGCGGGAAGGCCTGGGCAGCCTTGGCATACGCTGCGGCAGCCGCGTTTTTATCGCCATCGCGCACCGCCAGTTTGGCCCGCAGCCACCACGCCAGTCCGCCATCACCGGCGTGTTCGAGGAACTCCTTGGCGCTGGTGTAATCACCCTGTTGATAATTCACCGCGGCCAGCCGATCCGCGTTGTCGAGGCTACCGTAGGTGCTGTTTTTCAGCAGTTTGATCAGTTTCAATTCGTTCGGCGGTTGATCACCGAATGACCAGCCCAGTCGGCTGATCAACGACGCCGTCACCAGTTGCTGTACCGGTTTTCCCTTGAGCAACTCGGCCAGTTGATCGTCAGGCATCGCCGCGAGGTCGGCTACCAACAGTTTCAGCGAGGTGTAACCCACCGCCGAACCCTGAAGGTTTTGCGTGGCGTAAAGTTCGATGGCGCTGTTCCAGTCTCCAGCGGTGCGGGCCACGCGGGCCTCTTCGCCAAGACTGGCGACGCCCAGTTCCAGAGAGTCACTGAAGCCGTCGATGCTCAGTTGACGGGTCTGCTCGAAAGCCTTTCTAGACTGAGCCAACAGGTCAGGGCCAGCGTCCGCTTCGGAGCTCATGGCAAACAGCGCCCGGCCTAACGAGTAAGCCGCCCAGGTGCTGCGTAACGCCCGTTGATCCGCCGGCAATGCCAGCACCTTCTGGAAGTACTCGGCTGCCAGTCCATGATCACCGGCATTGAATGCCACCGCGCCGGCCAGATAGAGCTTGAGCTCAGCCGGAAGGCTCGCGCCCTGAATCTCGACCTGATGCGCATCGGTCAGGCTGCGTAACTGTTTCACCAGCGTTTGCTGCTCAGCCGTCAAACCGGACTGCTCAGCCTTATCCCGCTGTTCTGCGTAGTCGGGCGCATCCAGGTTATAGGCGGTTTCGGTGACGTTCTTCAGCCCGGCGACCGCATGCCCGAGGCGACTGATTTCAAATCTGAAGTTACCTTCCGGCAGTTCCGCCAGCGACTGGCCGCGGTTGTCCAGCAGACGCATAGGGAAATCCGGCCCACAGGCCAGCGCCGAACCCAGCGGCAGGCTGAGGCTCAGGCAAAGCAGATGGCGGGGCCAGTTACGGGTAAACATTCGAACCTCCTTGATCAATATGTGCGCAACGAGCCCAACCAATGGCGCGCTGCCCGCCGGCCGCTATTCGACCGTCGCGCAGGCGGGTGAAGGTAAGCAGATCCGGACGCTGTTGCAACGCATAACCGGCCAGCGCATCGGCACCGTCACAGCCCTGCACCGCGAGTGTCAGGCGTTCGGGCCAGGCGCTGTCGAGATTGCCCTGATTGCTGAGGCTGATGTCATAGAGGTCGTTCTGCTCCGAGAGTTTCAGCGCCAGTCGACTGTCGAGTGCATCGCCACGCGCTACGGCGCCCAGAGTCGTCAGACTCCAGGCCCGGCGGTCGCTGGCCAGCGGCAGACGAAACCAGATCAGGCCCGCCAGATGCGCCGGTGGATCGTTGCGCAACTCGGTCCCGAGCCGGCTCAGTTGCTGCGGATCGGCGAGCAATTCCCGGCGTTTTCCGCCCTGTTCGATGGGCACTTCGCTTTCCACTACCGGCGCACCGTCACCCGGCAACAACGCCACACCGTAGGCCGGCAGCGCCAGATAGAAAGGTTTCGAAGTGATGCGGCTCCAGGCCTTGGTCCATTGTCGGGCCTGATCCGCGTCAAACAAGCCAAGACGCGGATTGCTCACCGCATGCACCTGCAACACGCTGCTGTCGACTGTGGATAACAGCGCCGGCAATTCGGGGCTGTCGAGCCAGGCCGGCAATGCGGTGATACTCAGCGGAACAGAGGCCGGCAGAACTGCGCGCAGGTGCGTAAGAAATTTGCGGTAGGTCGGTAGCCGAGCATTACCGGCATCGTGGTCGATTTCCACACCGGAGAGATTCAGTCCCTGCCCTTGCCAATCGCCGAGCACCTGCAGGATCTGCGCGGTGACTTCGTCCCGATCCAGCGACTTGAGTTGGCCGTCGAGACGAATCACCGCGATCAGCGGCCGACCATCACGCTTGAGCAGCGCCGGATCAATCCGCGCCCGGCTCCAACCGGCCTCAGGGAATGCCTGCAAGGCCAGCACTCGCAGGGTGGAAAAGTCAGCGCGGCTGTCCCTCAGCGCCGCTTCGTGGGCCGGTGTCCATTGCCGTTGCCAGACGTAGAGTTGCTGATCGAGCGCTGGCGCGTCCTGTCGTTCGCAACCGTTGAGCAATGCCACTGCAACAATCAACGCCGACAGACGAGCGAAAAAATACATAACCGAATCTGATCCTTTGTCGCAGCGGCCAGAAGCTGCGTTCGGCAGATGCTACAGGTCGAGGACCAAAGGCTGCGACCCCTGCGCCGGAATCGCACAACAAATCAGTACTTGTCCGTCATCCGGCACTTCCGCCGGCGGCTGTGGATAATTCACCTGGCCGCTGATCAGCCGGGTCTTGCAGGTCCCGCAGGAACCGCCGCGGCAACTGAATTCCGGGCGCAATCCACGGCTTTCCGCCAACTCCAGCAAACTGCCCCCGTCGGGTTGCCAGCGAGCCTCTTTAGCCGAGCGCTGAAACACCACCGGCACCGAGGTCGTAGCAGCGGGCGGTTGCTCGATGACCACCGCATCGGGGTCCGGCACCCGGCGCAAGGTCGAGGGGCCGAAGGTTTCGGCGTGAATCCTTGCATCACGGATGTCCAGTTCCCGCAGGCCGTCGTACAGCGCTTGGGTAAAACTGCCCGGACCACAGAGGACAAAATCCAGCTGATCGTAGTCCTCCACTTCAAGGAGGGTCTTGAGCAGCGCGGTGTCGATCCGCCCCGTCAGGTCGAAATCCTCACCCTCCAAGGCCCCGGCTTCCGGCTGACTCACCAGACGCAGCACCCTGACCGCATCACCTGCGCCATCGAGCAAGCTATCCAGCTCAGGACGAAACGCTTGATCGGCCAGCGTGCGCGAACTCTGGAAAAACCAGGTCGGCCGGATGCGGCGGGTGCGCAGGCCTTGGTAAACCACCTCGCGCAGCATCGACAGCAGCGGCGTGATGCCGACACCGGCAGCCAGAAGCACCAGCGGCCGACGTTCATTAGGTGCCACGGTGAAATGCCCTTGAGGCGCACGGGCCTCCAACAGATCACCGACGCGCACCTGTTCATGCAAGTGCGAAGACACCAAGCCTTCACGCTTCACGCTGATGCGGAAAAAATCATCGGACGGCGCACTCGACAGGCTGTAAGTGCGGATGTGCACCTCGCCGGCAATGTTGAAGCGCAGCGGCAAATGCTGCCCGGCCTGAAACACTGGCAACCCCGCGCCATCGGCAGACTCCAGATAGATTGAGCGGATGTTGTGGCTTTCCTCTTTGATGCGCGCCACCCGCAGCGGCCGCCAACGATCGCCCATGGCCTGGGCTTGCAGACGGGCATTGGCCTGTGCCCAGGTGCCGGTCAGCAAACTGGTGGGTGACACGCCGTCGAAGCGCCACCGCAGAGCAAGCGCGGCGGGCCGACGCACCACGCTTTCGACCTCAAATGTCCACAAGCGCTCAGCCCCTTGAAACGCCTCGATCTGTGGGCCTTCAAGAATGATTTCGGTACGACCGCTGAGGTGCAGCAGGTCTCCCGAACTGAAATCGATAAACAGCAAACCGGCCCGGGGATTGAGCAGCAGGTTGCCCAAGGTGTTGAAAAACAGGTTGCCGGCGAAATCCGGAATGGTCAGGCGATTACCTTCTACCTGTACGAAACCGGCCTGGCCGCCGCGGTGGGAAACGTCCACCGAGTGTTGGCCATCAACGTCCACGTAACTGGCGACAAAGAACGTATCGGCCCCCGCGATCAGGGTTTTGGCCGCATCATCCAGCCCGTTGAGGTGTTGCGCGATGCGAGTCGACGGATCCGCCAACGGCACCGAGCGAAATTGCCGCAATTGGATGTATTGCGGGCAATTGCCGAAGGACTGCTCCACCGTCACATCGAAGCCGCCCGCCGTCATCGCGCTGACTCGGCCGTTGAGGCGGTTGCGGCGACGGGTGTGCAGTTCGATCCCCAGCAGGCCGATGGCCGCACCCTCCGTCAATTGAGCCGGATCGTCGGCGCCCGGCAGGCTGCGAAATTGCAGTGCGCCCGGCTCGGGCGAGTGAGCGAAGCCCGGTTGCCCTTCGAGAATACTGGCCCAAGGATTTCCGTCGGCATCCACCGCGCCGTACAGCATGAACGGCAGTTGCTCATAGAACGTGCGGTGCTGATCCGGCATCTCGCTGCGAATCACCTTACGACCGAGCACCTCCATTCGCTCGGCAATGCCCACATGAACCTGCAACTGTTTCTCGCCAGCGTGCCACGGTGAACGGTCCATAACGGCATCTCCCCTGCGCCATGGGCGCAGTGTGAACGGCCCGACAATGCCGGGCCGCAAGCATCAGACAGTTTTTTGCAGGCCGGCGACGGTGCGCGGCATGCCGACAAAACCCGGCAAGGCTTCGATGCGCGCCAGCCAGGCGCGGATGTTGGCGTAGTCCTCCAGGGACACGTTGCCTTCTGGCGCATGGGCGATGTAGCTGTAGGCCGAAACGTCGGCAATGGTTGGCTCGGCGCCAGCCAGATATGGCGTTGCTGCCAGTTCCTGATCGATCACTTTGAGCAAGGTGTGGGAATAAGCGATCACTTCTTCAGCGTTGTAAGCTGCACCAAACACCGTGATCAGCCTCGCTCTGGCGGGGCCAAAGGCAATCGGCCCAGCGGCAATCGACAACCAGCGCTGAACCTTCGCCGCCCCGACCGGATCGGTTGGCAGCCAGCGGCCATTGCCATATTTCTGTGCCAGGTAGACCAGGATCGCATTGGAGTCAGCCAACACCACACCTTGATCATCAAGGACCGGAACCTGACCAAAAGCGTTGAGCGCGAGGAAATCCGGTTGCTTGTGCGCGCCCTTCGGCAAATCGACAAAGATCAGCTCGGTCGGCAGTTGCAGCAGGGACAGCATCAGCTCCACACGGTGAGCGTGGCCGGAACGTGGAAAGTTGTAGAGTTTGATCGCTTGCATGGTCGACTCCGCTGGGTGGTGGCGCTGTTGAACAGTGTTCAGCACCGATGGGGCGCTATCTTCCACCCGCAACCAAAACAACAGAATAACCAGCCAACGCAATCCATTATTTCACCCAGCGAAATAACCCTCACGCCTGCAAGGATGGATGCTCACGCAGCGCACTCACCGCAAAATCCACAAAACTGCGAATCCGTGCAGGGGCCTTGCGCCCGCCCTGATAGACCACATGGATAGGCAAGGGCGGCAGTTCGAAGTCCGCCAGAACGATTTCCAGCTCACCGGAAGCGACTTTGCTCGCTACCTGATAAGACAGAACCCGGGTCAATCCCAAACCCAGGCATGCCGCCGTAATGGCCGCCTGATTGGCCGTCACCACCAGGCGCGGTGCTGGTCGAACACTCAGCGGCTCTCCCCCTTCGAGGAACGGCCAGGTTCTCGACTGACCGATAGAGGACGTTGCAATAACCGGCGCCTGAGCCAGATCCTGAGGATGTCGAGGTCGACCACGGTCCGTCAGAAAGTCCGGCGAGCCGCATACCACCCGCCGAACCTCACCCACCCGAATGGCGTGCTGATTACTGTCGGGCAACTCACCGATCCGCACGGCGACGTCGACCCCCTCCTCGACCATGCTGACCACTCGATCGACCAGCAACCCATTGATGCTGACCTCAGGAAACTGCGTCAGATAATTCACCATCACGGGCGTGACAAACAGCTCACCGAACAACACCGGCGCAGTAATCGTTAATTGCCCACGCGGTTGGGTATGGCTGCCCGCCGCCGAGTCCTCGGCTTCCTGCACCTCGGCGAGAATCCTCCGACAGTCTTCCAGGTAACGCTGACCTGCCTCGCTCAAATGCACACTGCGGGTGGTGCGCGTCAGCAGCAACGTGCCGATGCGTTTCTCCAGCGCCGCCACGGCGCGAGTGACGCTGGCGGCCGACAGGCCCAGACGCCGCGCCGCCGCCGAGAAGCCTTGGTCTTGGGCGACGGCAGCGAAGACTTGCATTTCCTGGAATCGGTCCATGGGCTCCCCAATGAAATGAGACAGCGACCCCCCGCGGATCGCTTGTACCCAGTAGCGTACCCTCGCTGGATCGGCGACGCGATTTTAGGCGCATGTTGCCGTTCACAATGGCTTCGCGTAACGGCTCAGAGGGCTCTCAACACAAGGCAATCGAAAGCTCGCTCGACTTGAGATCAAACGCCTCGCGGGAAGGACCAATCTCATGAAGTAGCTGCAATCGATCATGAGCCTCGTGCAAAGTCGGAATATGGTCATCATCAACCCACCACATCACAACACGTGGTTTGGTGATAGGCAGAAACCACTCGGCCCCTCTCAAACGAAATTCATTGTGCGGCGTTTTATATAAGAAGTCTTTCAGCGCGGCAGGGCTTTTCCACAATGAAAGGGTATAGAGATACCCTTCACCCCACAGCTCATCGAGCAACTTTTGATCTTCGTTTACTTCCCGCCAAATAAAACCGGGGTGAGCCTCTGCAAGTCCATTTACATACGCCGTGGAAGAATAAAAGCCTTCCATACGAGGGTCCACCTTTGGATACTTAGGTTTGACCAAGTCAAACTGCGCAAGAATAGCCATTACTAATAGTCCTTTAAAATAAAGTACATGCTGCCCAGCTGACTGGGCTATCACAGTTACAAACGATGTGTTTTATTAGTTCCAGGCAAGTTTGTACTTGCCCGAAACTTTTAAGTACGGATAGTTGTTCTATTTCAAAATTGAAATATACAAACGCCACACCCTGATGAGTGCTGCAGGAGGTTGTGAAACTTCGAGAGTGCGAAGGTGACGCGAGTGCGTCGCCCTCTAAGTTTTTAAACCGGATAAAAAACCCTGTAGCCGTGAATACTCATGGCTACAGAGGTTACATAGCTTTCAGCTTGCCTGGCCGGCCAGCATGAGATTGAGGTTCTGGACAGCAGCGCCCGACGCCCCTTTTCCTAAGTTGTCGTAGACCGCGGCGAGCAGAACCTGGCCGGTTTTTTCATCCGAAAAGACATAGATGTCGAGTCGGTTGGTGTCGTTGAGGTATTCAGGATCAAGCTGGGTCACCGTCTGGACCTGGTCCAGTGGAACAACCTTGATGAATTCAGCATTCGCATAGTGTTTGCTCAGGCACGCGTGGATACCCTGAACCGAGGCCCCAGCAGGCAACAAGCGCAAATGAAGCGGCACATACAACACGATCCCCTGGCGGTACTTACCATAACCAGGCGTGAAAATAGGCCGGTACTCCAATAACGCTTCGGCCATCATTTCCGGAACGTGCTTGTGATTGAGGTTCAGGCCATAGCCGCGATAGGGAGCGTCTGTATGTTGTGGGTGATCCAGGTTCTCATAGGCATCAATGAGTGATTTGCCGGAGCCGGAATACCCGGATATGGCGTGCACGTTGACAGGGTAGTCCTTGGGCACAACCCCGGCTTCCGTCAATGGACGCAGTAAGGCAATGGCCCCTGTCGGGTAGCAACCTGGATTGGACACACGCTTGGCCACCGAGATGGCCTCAGCCTGGCCTGCGGTCAACTCGGGCAAACCATAAACCCAGCCTGGCGTCGTACGGTGAGCAGAGCTTGGATCAAGTACACGCACCCGAGGATTTTCAATGAACGAAACAGCTTCAATCGCCGCATCGTCAGGCAGGCACAGGATGGCAATATCACAGGCATTAAGTGCTTCAGCCCTTTTTACCGGGTCCTTGCGTTCGGCATAGGGTAACTGCAAAAGATCAATATCATTGCGACTACTCAGACGCGAATGTATTTGAAGACCAGTAGTACCGGCTTCCCCGTCGATAAAAATAATTGGCTTCATATTCACGAAATATCACGATAATGAGTGTATTGGAATTTTATCATACCTTTACCCACTGTGCAGCCTGACGTTTTTCAGGCGTGCTGCTGACTAACTTTCCGAGTGGTACTATTCTTAAGTCCCCTCACACCCTCATTAACGAAAGTCTCCTCAAATTTTCCAGCCATAAAGTCGATTTGATAAACATAGGGCACCGGTTTAAAAAACATATCCCGATTCAATAACTTAGCAAGTGTAAAAGTCGCAGTCAGTGTCGTGGCCAACAAACATGCAGAGCTCAGGGAGGCGACTTTGCGTCCTTCAAAGTCCAGTTTTGGATCTTCCAGATAAGCTCGATGCAAGCGCAAAGGGTCAAGTCCGATGCCGAAATTGACCAGCTTTTCAGTCTCACTTATATCCGGCGTCAGCGAAAAATAATCTTCGAAGGACATGGATTGCGGATGGAAATGGTGCAACGTACCGCCAAACCCGATCGGGCAGGACACCACCGCAGGAATACCCAACTCACGGGCCTTTTGGTACATGAGAATGCGCGGCTCGATAACGAAGTAGTCCATGGCATCGCAGAGCATGTCGACGCCCTGTAGAAAATCATCAACCGTTTCTGCGCTGACACCTTCGTACTGCTCTATGCGCAAGGCGGGATTGATCGACAGCAACCGCTCGCGCAAGACATCGGCTTTCTTCGAACCGACCGTATGGGTAGTTGCGCCAAACTGTCGATTGAAGTTTTCCGGCCCGAAGATATCGAAGTCAGCAATTTTGATACCACCAACCCCCATGCGTACCAATGTCTCGGCATGGGTATAGCCCACACCGCCACACCCGGGTACGGCGATGGTCTTGTTTTCCAGCAGGTCCAGTTCATCTTCACTGACCAACCCGATCATTCGACTGTAGATAACTTCGCGTGAATATTCGTTTTGCATAATAAATCCCTATATTCTCATTTGGCGACGTAATGAAAGCCAACGATTCCAAAACCGTGTCGCGACCAAAAAGACTGCGCCAGTGAATTGCTAACGAACGTATCAAGACAGACGTGCTCACATCCCTGATCGCGGGCCAGGGTCTTCAGATAGTCCAGCAGTTGTGCGCCAACTCCCCTGCATCGACGGCCACCCTCGACAATGAAATGATCGATATATAGATATTTGCCACAGTAGATTCTTGTGTTCAGCCAATAACCCGACAAGCCCACCAGATCAGGCCCTTCAAATACCCCGACACATCGCCAATTCAACACCGCGATCGCTTCCAATCGACTTAACAGCACTTCTTTAGTGAGGCTTGGATAAAAAGCCGCCAGCAACGCAAGCGTCCTGTGCAACTCATCAGGCCGTAATTCCCTGATCGTTAACGTTGGGTGGCCCGTTGTGTCCATACATTCATACTTTGTCATAACTAACTCACCCAGGCGGCCGACGTATGCAAAGGGCCTGATCAATGAAACTCAATAACCAATAGATCTCGATACCCCATATCTGCACCCGGGATTATTTCAATAGCCGTCGTATCGTGAAATACCGTATCGTCCCTGAATACGACCGTCTGACAGGGTTTCTCCAGGGTTCCCACATAAATCGGTTGCTGATGCATGATATCGACCAGCGTGGTTTCTCCCCCGGCCACGCCACTCCGATCTACCATGAACAGGCAACTGAATTTTACACCGTCACGATGTTTACCCTCAGGCACTGGCAACCCCTGCATATTGGGCGTCGCAAGAATCCGATTGAAATAGGTATTGATCTTCCAGCTTTGAACGTCCTCTATCTCGCTGTAAGCATTAGCCAGTTCCAGCAGGATTCTCCTCAGTACTTCGTTGTCGGCCATCTCCGCCGTCACGGGGGCGAAGTGCCTGTCGATACCACCGTTTAATGGGTTGAAGTATTCAGGTTGAGAGTAAGGAACATGGGGCTGCTGTTCCAGGCGATTACCGTCTGCATACCACTTGAACTTCCCAAACCGGCGATAACGATACCTACCGCCGTCGTTCATGTATCGATCAAGTTCAAGCTCATTCCAGTAGTTCTGGAAGTCTGACCAACCTGCCATATTGGAAAAATCCAAACCGAAAAGATCGGCAGCACTGCCCGCCACAAATCGACTATTCTTCAACGCCCAGAGGGTCTGCGGCTCGACACTGGTAATATGTGCTTTCATATTGTTTCTCTATTATCACTTCAACAGAATCTGATTAGATTTGATAGCCAGCTCGATACTTTTGTAATAATCGACCGCGACGTTGTATCGGATGAGACAACCCACACACATTTCTTCAATCGCTTCTGGGCACGACTCAGCCAGCGGCATCAGTACACGATAGAGAAGTTGTTTACCGTGATTTGCATCAATTGTTATATGCATATCATGGTAATAAATTACGTCTTCAGGCATGCCCAACCGACGCATCGCTTTTACCGTCCTGGAAAACCGGTAAGGCGCAGTATGCTCAAGGATCGCCAAGGCCCCCAGCAAACGCGGGTGATACTGTCGACGCAACGCGTACATCAGTAAAAGATTGCCGTTTTTCAACGCTTCAGCCGGCGCTTGCGGAACGCTAACCTGCGGCCCCATGAGTTCACGCAATTGCTCCGCAGACTTACGAAACAACACGGTGTGCATTTCGGACAGTGTGCCCAAGCCCATCTCGTCCCAGTAGTTTTCCGCAAGCGCCAACTTCATATCGCCTGTCATGCCCAGTTGGGCCAGAGCGATAACGTCGTCGAAGCGTCCGTCGACCTGCTCCTCCATCGCAATGTAGAAACTCAGCTCTTCCAGCGTTGATTCGTCAGCCAATCGGTTAAAAAAAGGGGCGACTTCTCGACGATGGGCTGCATGCAAACGGTTGTACCACTTTAGAAACTCGGATGCGTTTTTTGGCAATGAGCTTGTATTAACGCGGCCTTCTTCATAGGCGTTCCATTCATCTTCCAGCACTTGAGTACGCGCATACTCCTCATGATACGGTGCCGTTTTATAAGCACTCGGCTCTGCCAGCTCTCGTAGATAAAATGAATTAAGCTCCGTTTGTGTCAGCAACAAATCCACTGCCGATGGCGCATTAGTCTGCTTCCGCGTCATACTATTTTGCAGATCCATATCTATTCCTTTTCATTGCCCGGGACGAGCGCCATCCGGGAGAGGCTATCTATATCCACCTCTGAGAAAACTCGATTTCTAGTTTTGCAGAAAAACAGTTTCGACTTACTGTTTTTTGACCATGGATCGTATCAACCCCAAATAAAATGTTTTATATGACACTTCCAGATACTTACACTTTTCGTGAATTTTTTCATGCAGATCGTGTAGACGATCAATCGGCAAACCAGGCATGAGGTGGTGTTCGACGTGATAATTATTGCCGTTCGTAAACCAGTTCATGAACGCATTACTTTTGATCGTTCTTGTATTTTCGAAAGGATCCGTAGAATCGGTCGCGCAACGAAAATGCTCTGGCATTTCAATCAAGGCGTGTACCGGAGCCGCTACCAGCATCAACGGAAGAATCCAGAGATAAAGGATGATCTCAATACCAAATTTTACGGAGATTGCGGACAGGAATGTAATCATTAAAACCATAACGAGATGGTCTCGTTTAATGCGTCTGGAAACGCTAATATTTACATTCTCATAATGAGATCCCAGCGCGATCACTACATTCTTAAAGAACCTTGGGTAGTGCGCAATCATCAACAATCTGGTCAGCAGCGCGCTTACCGAACGAAGGGACAACGCACCGTATTGGTCGCCGTAATCAAAAAATTCCCGATTTTCTGGTGTTCCCAGGTATCGGTGATGATGCATGTGACTGGCTTTGTAATCGGCATATGACACCAGCATCGGCAGCCCGAGTAATATACCGAAGAACTCGTTTAACTTCTTATTCCTCAATCCTTGCGCGTGTAGTACCTGATGCTGAAGTTCGACACCATGTGCATACATTGCCCCCAGGAGAACAATCCCCGTAACCACCTCCCAAGTGTGTTCACTCAGTGCCAAATATCCTCCCATTACAATCAGCACTGTGTATATTGCAAATTTCAACGCAAACGTCACATCACTTGATCTGCTTTGTATATCTGCCAATGCCAACCGACTGGCATTATTAAATGTAGTTCTCTGCACAACTCACTCCGTCGAACTGAACAATACTTTAACTGAGGTTTATCTTTTAGCAGGGCTTGGCACACTGTTTCGTACTTTGCTTTTATTAAGTCATTTTGTGTACCTTCTACAGTAACTCGTGTTAACTATGTCCTCCTCGGTCTTTGAGCGCGTAGTTATCTACTCTGCTTGGCTCTGTGATCAATCAATCCTGTTTAATAGTTTTAAATAGGTACTAGATAACACACAGACCCACTGTGAAGATTTACATCGTTATGCCCTCAGCGCCGATTTTCAATAGGTTCGATTCCGAAGTAAAAAAGATATTGTTGATCCCCCATAAGGAAAACGGATGTTCGATTACAAATTGCTTTCTGCTCTTTCTGCGGTCATTGAACAGGCCGGTTTCGAACGGGCTGCGCAGGTGCTCGGTTTGTCGCAGCCGGCTGTATCTCAGCGCATAAAGCTATTGGAGGCCAGGGTTGGTCGCCCCGTATTGGTACGAGTCACTCCACCCGTGCCTACGGAGATTGGCAGACGTCTGCTTTATCATGTCCAGCAGGTACGCTTGCTCGAACGAGACCTGCAAAGCCATGTTCCGGCGCTAGACGAAGACGGGTCGCCGGAACGTCTACGCGTTGCCCTGAACGCGGACAGTCTGGCCACATGGTGGGCACGATCGGTGGGGGACTTTTGTGCCGAGCAAAACTTGCTGCTGGACCTTGTGGTAGAGGATCAAGCGGTCAGTCTCAACCGTATGCGCGCAGGTGAAGTTGCTGCGTGTGTTTGTGCAAATGAACGTCCGATGGCAGGCCCACGCAGCCTGCTACTCGGCGCAATGCGATATCGGGCGGTTGCGAGTCCTGCGTTCATTGCCCGACACTTTTCCAATGGCATAAGTGCGCAGCTCATCGCTCGTACACCAGCACTGGTGTTCGGGCCCGATGACTTCTTACAGCACCGTTACCTGGCGTCCTTAGGCATTCACGGTGGTTTTCAGCATCATTTCTGCCCTTCCTCCGAAGGTTTTATACGCCTGACAGAAGCCGGTCTCGGGTGGGGGCTGGTCCCTGAACTACAGGTTCTTGATCATCTGCAACGCGGCCTGCTGGTCGAACTTCTACCTGACAAACCAACCGATGTGCCGCTTTATTGGCACCATTGGCGCAACAGCGGGCAGTTATTAGGACAATTGACCGACCACCTGGCGCAATCATCCAAACGATGGTTAGTCCCTCTGGAATCACCGGCACGTATTGCTCGTCACTCCGCGGTAGTTCAATAAGTAACTGATGACGCCTTCACACCATCATCTAAAGATGAAGAGTGAAAGTCAGCAGCGCGGTGGCACGGTGATCGAAACGTCAAACGCAACAGCCCAGGCAGTTGTGAGAAAACAGAAGGCTATTAAAGGAGGGAAAGAACCAAAGCCGCCGACGCGCCCTGGGTGTTACAACGATAGGAATGCGGGATTATGGCAAATAAGCTGTCAGGAACGGCATCACTCTGCACCTTCCTGACAGCCTTTATTCATGAAATACACAGGCTTTTCAGGTCTGTGGATAACTCACTCTACCGTCACCGACTTCGCCAGGTTACGCGGTTGGTCAACGTCGGTGCCCTTCAATACGGCCACGTAATACGAGAGCAACTGCAGCGGAATGGTGTAGAGGATCGGCGACAGAATGTCGTGAATGTGCGGCATTTGCACAACATGAGTGCCTTCGCCATTGGTCATGCCGGCCTGCTCGTCTGCAAAGACGATCAGCTCGCCGCCACGGGCGCGGACTTCCTGGAGGTTGGATTTCAACTTCTCCAGCAGCTCGTTGTTCGGTGCCACGGTGACCACCGGCATATCGTTATCCACAAGCGCCAACGGGCCGTGTTTCAGCTCGCCGGCCGGATAGGCTTCAGCATGGATGTAGGAGATTTCCTTAAGCTTGAGCGCCCCTTCCATTGCCACCGGGAATTGCGCACCACGACCGAGGAACAGGGTGTGGTTTTTCTCGGCGAACAGCTCGGCGATTTTTTCGACGGTGCCGTCCATGGCCAGGGCTTCGCCGAGGCGGGTTGGCAGGCGACGCAGTTCTTCAACCAATGTAGCTTCGACGCCTTTGGCCAACGTGCCGTGAACCTGACCCAGGGACAAGGTCAGCAACAGCAGACCGACCAACTGAGTGGTAAAGGCTTTGGTCGAGGCCACGCCGATTTCGCGACCGGCCTGGGTCAGCAGAGTCAGATCGGATTCACGCACCAGTGAGCTGATGCCGACGTTGCAAATCGCCAGGCTGGCGAGGTAACCCAACTCTTTGGCGTTACGCAGAGCAGCCAGGGTGTCGGCGGTTTCGCCGGACTGGGAGATGGTCACGAACAGGGTGTCGGCCTGCACCACCACCTTGCGGTAGCGGAACTCGCTGGCGACTTCGACCTGGCACGGGACGCCGGCCAGTTCTTCGAGCCAGTACCGGGCAACCATGCCCGCGTGGTAACTGGTGCCGCACGCGACGATCTGCACGTTGCGCACTTTGGCGAACAGCTCGGCAGCCTGTGGACCGAACGCTTGCACAAGCACTTGATTCTGGCTAATGCGACCTTCCAGAGTGCGCTGCACCACGGCCGGTTGCTCGTGAATTTCCTTGAGCATGAAGTGGCGGAATTCGCCCTTGTCGGCGGCTTCGGCGCCATCGCGGTACTGCACCGATTCACGTTCGACCACTTGGCCGCTCACGTCCCAGATCTGCACGCTGTCGCGGCGAATTTCGGCGATATCGCCTTCTTCCAGGTACATGAAGCGGTCAGTGACCTGGCGCAGGGCCAACTGATCGGAAGCCAGGAAGTTTTCACCCATACCCAGACCGATGACCAGCGGGCTGCCGCTGCGGGCGGCGACCAGACGATCCGGCTGCTGAGCGCTGATGACCGCCAAACCGTAAGCACCGTGCAGCTCTTTGACAGTAGCCTTCAGGGCCACGGTCAGATCAGGCAGATCCTTGAGTTTATGGTTCAACAGGTGAGCAATGACTTCGGTGTCGGTGTCCGAGGTGAACACGTAACCCAAGGCTTTCAGTTGCTCGCGCAGGGCTTCGTGGTTCTCGATGATGCCGTTGTGCACCACCGCCAGATCACCGGAGAAATGCGGGTGAGCGTTGCGCTCGCACGGCGCACCGTGAGTGGCCCAGCGGGTGTGGGCGATACCCAGGCGGCCGGCCAGCGGTTCTTCGACCAGCGCCAGTTCCAATTCACTGACCTTGCCCGGGCGCCGCAGGCGCTCAAGCTTTTGGTCATTGGTGTAGACCGCTACACCGGCACTGTCATAGCCACGGTATTCAAGGCGCTTCAGGCCTTCGAGCAGGATGGCGGTGATATTACGTTCTGCAACTGCGCCGACAATTCCACACATGCTATTTCTCCTGATTGACAGCCGCGAGGATCAAGTTGATTCCGCGGGCCTGAATCTGATCCCGTGCCTCAAGCGGCAGGCGATCATCGGTAATAAGGGTATGGACGCTGCTCCAGGGCAGCTCCAGGTTGGGAATCTTGCGGCCGATCTTGTCGGCCTCCACCATGACAACCACTTCCCGGGCGACTTCAGCCATGACCCGGCTCAGTCCCAGCAGTTCGTTGAAGGTGGTGGTACCACGAACCAGGTCGATGCCATCGGCACCGATGAACAACTGGTCGAAATCGTAAGAGCGTAGTACCTGCTCGGCCACCTGCCCCTGAAAGGACTCGGAATGCGGGTCCCAGGTACCGCCGGTCATCAACAGTACCGGCTCATGCTCAAGTTCACTCAAGGCATTGGCGACATGCAGGGAGTTGGTCATCACGACCAGGCCCGGCTGCTGGCCGAGTTCCGGAATCATCGCCGCCGTGGTGCTGCCGCTGTCGATGATGATCCGCGCATGCTCACGAATTCGTGTGACGGCAGCGCGGGCGATGGCCTGCTTGTATTTGGACACCGGTTGACCAAGGTCGGCCACCAGCTCTTGAGGCAGGGTAATCGCTCCGCCATAACGGCGCAGCAGCAAGCCATTGGTCTCAAGCGCCGCGAGATCCTTGCGGATTGTAACTTCTGACGTTTCGAAGCGCTTGGCCAGCTCATCCACACTGACTTCGCCCTGCTCATTGAGCAAGGCGAGGATGTTGTGACGGCGTTGAGGTGTATTGCGTTTCGACATGGCTTGGTAAGTTTCGATTCGAAAGATAACGGAAGCAATCAAAACCTATTGTCGAAACTTCGTCAAGCCAGCATCAGAAAAAAGATTTGTGGATAACCCATAAAAAGATCGCAGCCTTCGGCAGCTCATACAGGGCATTTGTGCTCACCCTGTAGGAGCTGCCGAAGGCTGCGATCTTTGATCTTTTCAATCTGTGGATAACTCAGCTCTTCTTGATTTTCTCAGGCCGCTTCCAGCCATCGATGTTCTTCTGCCGCGCACGGCCCACGGCCAACTGCGCGTTATCCACATTCTGCGTAATGGTCGAACCAGCAGCAGTGGTCGCACCCGAAGAGATATCCACAGGCGCAACCAACGAGTTGTTGGAACCGATGAACACATCTTCACCCAGCACGGTTTTCCACTTATTGGCACCATCGTAGTTGCAGGTAATGGTGCCCGCGCCGATGTTGGTACGCGCGCCGATCTCGGCGTCACCCAGATAGGTCAGATGACCGGCCTTGGCGCCCTCGCCGAGATGAGCGTTTTTCAACTCAACAAAGTTACCCACATGTGCTCGTGCTTCCAGCACGGTACCTGGACGCAAACGGGCGAACGGGCCGGCATCGCTGCCTTCGCCGAGAATCGCGCCTTCGATGTGACTGTTGGCCTTGATCACCACACCTTTGTGCAGGGTACTGTCCTTGATCACGCAGTTCGGGCCGATCACCACGTCGTCCTCGATAACGACCTTGCCTTCGAGGATCACGTTGATGTCGATCAGCACGTCGCGGCCGACGGTGATTTCACCGCGCACATCGAAACGAGCCGGGTCACGCAGGGTCACGCCTTGAGCCATCAAACGACGACCGGCACGCAGCTGATAGTGACGCTCAAGCTCGGAAAGCTGCTTGCGGTCGTTAGCGCCCTGCACTTCCATGGCATCGTGGGGTTGCTCGGTGGCCACCACCAGCCCGTCGCTGACCGCCATGGCGATTACGTCGGTCAGGTAATACTCGCCCTGGGCGTTGTTGTTCGATAGACGGCTCATCCAGCCACCCAATTGCGCGAAGGGCAGCGCCAGAATGCCGGTGTTGCCTTCAGTGATCGCTCGTTCGGCTTCGTTGGCGTCTTTCTGCTCGACGATGGCTGTCACCTTGCCGTCGGCGTTGCGGACGATGCGGCCATAGCCGGTCGGGTCGTCCAGCTCTACTGTCAACAAACCCAGTTGCTGCGGCGCTACTTGCTTGAGCAGACGCTGCAGGGTCTCGACTTCGATCAATGGCACGTCACCATAAAGAATCAGGACGGTGTCGGACTGAATGAAAGGCACCGCTTGAGCAACCGCGTGGCCAGTCCCAAGCTGTTTGTCCTGCAGGACGAAATTCAGATCATCAGCCGCCAGACGCTCGCGCACTGCATCGGCGCCATGGCCGATCACTACGTGGATGCGCTGTGGATCAAGTTGCCGGGCGCTGTGGATAACATGGCCGAGCATCGAGTTGCCGGCAATCGGATGCAGAACTTTCGGCAGTGCCGAACGCATGCGAGTGCCCTGACCAGCAGCGAGGATAACGATTTCTAAAGACATGACTGGCTACCAATCCTGGGTGGTCAGCGGCTGCGACCAGGTTATGAATATCTAAAAAGAAAAAAGGGTAGCCGAGGCTACCCTTTTTAATCAATCGCACAACAAGCGGTGGCCTATTAGTGGCCGAACTTTTTGCGGATCTGCTGGACGGTGCGCAGCTGAGCTGCGGCCTCGGCCAGACGTGCGGCAGCAGAACCGTAATCGAATTCTGCACCACGGTCATGCAAGGCCTTCTCGGCAGCCTTAACGGCTTCCTGAGCGGAGGCTTCGTCCAGGTCGGCAGCACGTTGCACAGTGTCGGCAAGTACCTTGACCATGTTCGGCTGAACCTCGAGGAAACCGCCGGAGATGTAATACACCTCTTCTTCCCCGCCCTGCTTGATCAGGCGGATCGGGCCCGGCTTGAGATTAGTGATCAGCGGCGCGTGACCCAGGGCGATACCAAGATCACCCAGTGCACCGTGCGCAACCACCATCTCGACCAGGCCGGAGAAGATTTCCCCTTCCGCGCTGACGATATCGCAATGGACTGTCATAGCCATCTGATTGCCTCAACCTAAATTAGCGCCCGTTGCCGGGCGCCGGGATTACAGTTTCTTGGCTTTCTCGATCGCTTCTTCGATGCCGCCGACCCAGTAGAACCCTTGTTC
>NZ_JBIWAM010000035.1:48411-50529 GCF_044760065.1 Pseudomonas sp. NPDC098740
AGACTTCAGCCACGAAGAACGGCTGCGACAAGAAACGCTGGATCTTACGAGCACGGTTTACCAACTGCTTGTCGGCTTCCGACAGCTCGTCCATACCCAGGATCGCAATGATGTCCTTCAGTTCTTTGTAACGTTGCAGAACATACTGTACGCCGCGAGCGGTGTCGTAGTGGTCCTGGCCGATTACGTTCGGGTCCAGCTGGCGCGAAGTCGAGTCGAGTGGATCGACCGCTGGGTAGATACCCAGGGAAGCGATGTCACGGGACAGAACGACGGTGGCGTCCAAGTGGGCGAAAGTGGTCGCTGGCGACGGGTCAGTCAAGTCATCCGCAGGTACGTATACCGCTTGGATCGAAGTGATCGAACCGTTTTTGGTCGAAGTGATACGCTCTTGCAGAGTACCCATCTCTTCGGCCAGGGTCGGCTGGTAACCTACTGCGGAAGGCATACGGCCCAGCAGTGCGGATACTTCAGTACCGGCCAGGGTGTAACGATAGATGTTGTCGACGAACAGCAGAACGTCGTTACCTTCGTCACGGAACTTCTCGGCCATGGTCAGGCCGGTCAGTGCTACGCGCAGACGGTTACCCGGCGGCTCGTTCATCTGACCGTAAACCAGTGCCACTTTGTCCAGAACGTTGGAATCCTTCATCTCGTGGTAGAAGTCGTTACCCTCACGAGTACGCTCACCCACACCGGCGAACACGGAATAACCGGCGTGCTCGATGGCGATGTTACGGATCAGTTCCATCATGTTTACGGTTTTGCCTACACCGGCACCACCGAACAGACCGACTTTACCACCCTTGGCGAACGGGCAAACCAGGTCGATAACCTTGATGCCGGTTTCCAGCAGGTCGTTGCCGCCCGCTTGTTCAGCGAAGGTTGGCGCAGGACGGTGAATGCCCCAGCGCTCTTCGGTGTCAATCGGGCCAGCTTCGTCGATCGGGTTGCCCAGTACGTCCATGATCCGGCCCAGGGTCGCTTTACCGACCGGTACGGAGATGGCTGCGCCGGAGTCCTTGACTTCCAGACCGCGCTTCAAGCCTTCGGTGGAACCCATCGCAATGGTACGAACCACGCCGTCGCCCAGCTGTTGCTGAACTTCCAGAGTGGTCCCTGCCGCGCTTTGTACCAACAGCGCGTTATAGATGCTCGGTACGCTGTCGCGTGGAAATTCCACGTCGATAACGGCGCCGATGATTTGAACGATACGTCCGCTACTCATAGCTGGATCCTCTGAATATTTGAACCGTTAAACCGCGGCAGCGCCGCCGACGATTTCCGAGATCTCTTGGGTGAGCGCAGCCTGACGCGCCGTGGTGTAGACCAGCTGCAAATCGCTGAGCAAATCACCGGCGTTGTCGGTAGCGTTCTTCATCGCGATCATCCGCGCAGCTTGTTCAGCCGCGTTGTTCTCGACCACCGCCTGGTAGACCTGCGACTCAACGTAGCGGACCATCAAGCCGTCAAGCAGCTCTTTGGCATCCGGTTCGTAGAGATAGTCCCAGTGATGCTTGAGTGATTGATCCGCGGTTGCCTCCAGTGGAATCAACTGCTCCACAGTAGGCTGTTGCGTCATGGTGTTGATGAACTTGTTGGACACCACGGACAGGCGATCAATACGGCCGTCCAGGTAGGCATCCAGCATCACCTTGACGCTGCCAATCAGATCATTGATCGACGGCTCTTCACCTAGGTGGCTGATAGCTGCAACGACGTTACCGCCGAAGTTGCGGAAGAAAGCCGCACCCTTGCTACCAACAACACACAGATCAATCTCGACGCCGTTATCGCGGTTTACCGCCATGTCCTTGACCAAGGCCTTGAACAGGTTGGTGTTCAAGCCACCACACAAACCACGGTCACTGCTCACTACGACATAACCGACGCGCTTGATTTCTCGCTCGATCATGAAGGGGTGGCGATATTCCGGGTTAGCGTTGGCCAAATGACCAATAACCTGGCGGATGCGCTCCGCGTAAGGACGGCTAGCAGCCATGCGCATTTGTGCCTTGCGCATTTTACTGACCGCCACTTTTTCCATGGCGCTGGTAATCTTTTGCGTGCTTTTGATGCTCGCTATGGTACTGCGAATCTCTTTTGCGCGTGCCAGGT
>NZ_JBIWAM010000036.1:0-44712 GCF_044760065.1 Pseudomonas sp. NPDC098740
CCATGGAACAGACATAAGACCCGGCCCTCGATAGTGGGCTCGGCAATGATCACTCTCGGCGGTACCGGCTCGGATACTTCGCCGCCTTCCGCCTCCGAGGGTTTCTTTGAGGTTTTGGGTTTGGCCATGATGTTGGTAACGGCGCGATAGGTTTTGAGCTTTTCCGCATATAGGGTCCACTGCTGTCGTTCCCAGTCGCGCGCCGCCTTCAGTGCCAGATGATCCACCGCGCTTTTGCGATCACCCGAGGACGCCACTGTCAGTAGATAGAGGGACAACGGATAGGTTCGGCCATCGAGTTGGACATTGGCATGACCCTGGCTCACCAGAGCAGCGCTGGCCAGCACCGATTGTGCAGCCATGGCGCAGGGCACGCCGATCACCTCGGCCAGTCGTTCGACCGCAGGGCCCAACAGTTCCCCGAGTGCTTCGACCGGGTAGAGCAGTGGCGCCTGCTGGTAGTCCAGCAATGGTTGTGGTGGCTCGAACGCTTCGCACAGTTGCATCGCTATTCTCCTGAGATTATCGACTTCGTCCTCACTCATCCCGCCACGGTTGTTGAGTGTTATCAGGGATCAAGGCCCCTGCGACCTGTGAGGTTTGTCCACTCACGCGGGACTGACGGCTCCTTACGACCGGGAACTAGGGCATCTCATGATCTGGCCTCCTGAACACCGATAGCGGTGGGCGGGTAGAGGCTGCACTGGCTGACGAAACCAGTGCCGCGAGATCCTGAGTCAGGTGAAGGCAGTGAGGCGATGACCGGGGCATGCCTGACTGTCAGTCAGGTGCAGTCCATCCCCTGGACTGCGGCACCATCATCGGCATCGCTGTGGCGAGTGAGCATTCGGTGTTTGTCACGCCGATTGTCACGTGGGGGAAAGCCGCAAAGCCCCGTGCGAGCAGGGCTGCAGCAGTGTGAGATGCGCCCGTCTCTTTCGGGGGTAAAGAGACGGGCAACAGGTTGGCGCAAGAAATTGCCAAGCGGATAAGTTGCTGCAGAGCAGCCAGGAGGGGGCATGAGTTGCCGCGGTGGGCATTCTGGAAGATTGGGCATCCATCACATCGCCTGTGACCGTGCGAGCCGCCGGACGCTAATCGCACTTGAGGGGAGAACCACCACGATGTAGCGTAGCCTCAAAGGTTCTGGCTACCTGAGTGCTGTCGAGGACAGCGCTGGTACAGTTCTTGTTTAGCGCTCGTTCTGCTCGCGGTCAACCGTATTTTGGGGGCGACTGTTGCGCTAATCAGTAGCGCTGGAAGACCTTGGATGTCGGTGGTTTTCCATGGTCGGGTGGTCGTTCGTCGGTTTTAATGTGAGCCTGCATAACTGCATGGACTTGACCATTTGCATTGTCACTGACCAGTCAATTGCATTCGACTTGACCAGCAAACGCCGTAGTGACGACCGGCGGAGAACGGTCAGTTGCCGCCTTCAGCGAGGATGTTCGTTCCCTGTTGGTCAGCCTTGTAGACAAGGTTTGCCACGGCCGACATTCCTTGGCAATCTCTAGCTACAAGAAGAACACATTCAGCAGATTCGAGGGAAATTCGAAGCCGGCGATTTTTGTCTTGTGCCCTAGTTTAGCGTGCGAATAGTTTCTTAACCACACGCCACTCAAACACTAGCTAACTCAGAACATGTCGCGATAGTATTCCCCACCGGATTTTTTTGAGAGGCTTTCACCTTGTTCGCTTTGGCGCCATTTATTTTGCTCTTGGTCTCGCTTGTGATTTTTCATTGGCTTGGATATCGGACGCGCGGAGCTATCTCTAAAACGTTTTGGAAGGCAGGAGATTACATTTGGTTATCGATGGCGTGTTTCGCGCTTATCGTCGGTAGCTACGAGTTGCGAAAGGCTGTTTCAGAAAGTGTCATTGCTGAAGTGAAGGCAAATCAAATCAAATACTTTGTCTTGGGATCAGATTACAATAGTCTCGCAGCATTTGCATTTATCGAAAAGTCCAATGGCTTGCCTAAATCATCAGGCGGGAAGCTTTCTAGCGATTCGTTTGATATTGAAAGTAAATTTAAAGAGCTTGATGCCAGTATTGCAGTCGACTCCCGCCGACTTGAACAAGCAAGTAGTAGTATTGGTAAAAATAACTTTGAAAAAATAATTGTCTATTGGTATCCGTTTTTTTTAGCGCTGGCCTTATCCATCAGAGTAACTATGGCAAGTGCTGAGGTCTTCAACTGGTATAAGAAAGAAAAACCTCCAGCAACTAACGATGCAGCTCAGAAATTTGATGCAGATCAGTCTGTGAAAGAGACTACAGCTAAATTGCCATCGACATAGAAAAAAGGCGAAAACGAAACTCTCCCAGAGTGTTCATGCTATCGACCCTGAATGAGCTCCGTAGGGGGAAAGGCCGGGGTTAAATTTTAAACAGAGGGCAAGGGGGAAACCTCGTCCTCTCCTTCAGCCCAAGTGCGGAGACGTGGGGCGATCTCTATTTAAGCATAGATAGTACGCGCCGAGAGATGGCAAAATGGATGTGGGGTTGCCTAATAAGCCCTTAGGAAATGCCAAGTCATTGTGCTATTAACCCAATGCAGGGGGGGCAGGTAATGTATAGAAATGCAATTGTTACATTTTTGGATGTATTGGGGTTTCGTAGCCTAATAAAGGATGAAAGTGCAGAAGCCATCAACTCTATTCTGGAGAAAATGAGCAAATACGCCGCACCTACAGCTGACCCCGATGACGATCCTTACCACCCAGTCACTACGACATTTTCTGACTGTGTAATGCGTATAAGTTTTACAGACTCCAAAGCAAACTCTGATTATCAAATAGGCCTGCTGTTTTATGAGCTACTTGCGCTGGTGCATGCACAGAGTGAATTGATAGATAACGATGTTATTGTGCGCGGGGGTGTTGCTTTTGGCGATATCTTCCATGAAGATCAGCGCGTTTTCGGGCCAGCAATGGTCGACGCTTACGAACTAGAATCAAAAGAAGCTATATTCCCTAGAATTGTTATCAGCCCTAAATGGATGGAGGTACTGAAATCTGATCGCTTAATGCGCTCAAAAAGTAATACCCTGAATGAAGAGTTAAAGCACATTCATAAATTGATTAGGCAGGACGATGACGGCCTATACTTTATCGACTATATTCGAGCTATTCAAAGTGAGCTTGATGATCCGGAGGCTGGATATATTCTGTTCCTAGAAAGACACGGTTCGTTGATTAAGCGAAATCTAGATAAGTATGCAGATCAAGAGAGAGTGCTGGATAAGTATAAGTGGCTTTCGCATTATCATGATGAGCTAATTAATGAGCTTGACGAAGGATTTCTGAAACATTACGGGCTTTCAAAGGTATCCTTGCTTACAGGGGTTGTTGTAGATAAGGTTTAGTATTGAACTTTGTTTTCTGAAATACACTGTTCGTCAGGACTGTCAGTCCCGCCGCAGGCCACCCGCCTGCGGCTGGCTAACTCGCTCCAATCGCTATGAGTTCTTGCTAAGTTTTACTGCCCTAATCAGACTTACCCAATTTTGTAATTTGACGAGGGTGATGTAGGCTCAACTTGGTAGTCAGCAATATCACATAAGGAGGCTTATGTCCTATAGCACCTTGACTGGGGGAACTAACTGTAGCTCCTAAGCAACGGCAGCCTTCGTCCGCTTCTGGCCCAGAGTGTGTAAAAACTCCAAAACCAGCTCGGATGATTAAAAATTGCCCCCAATTGCGCATTGCCGCATCTGTCCGGCGTCAGTAGGATTCGGTAATCACTGACATAAATGGATGTGTATATGGGAAAGCATGCCGAGAATGGAAATTGAGCGCGTTGCGTATCAAGAGTTTTTAACTCTTTGGGAACGCGGAGCGTTCGATAATCAGCGCTTAGGCCAAGCGTTCTATAACCATTTTCGGCTTCATCGTCTGAGCGACCAAACGCGCCTGTTCGGTCTCTATGAAACTGACGGAGACAAGGCCATGACCGCGATCTCCCGCCTGTTCCAAATCTGATAACTCCGACCCCGCGTTTCGCGAGAGCAGGGTCAGCCTTGGGTCAATAGTCGCCTCTCATAAGAGACTGCGTTGGCTCAGAGTGTGTAAACGCTTTTGCGAACCCTTGCTATGATTTCTGAGGATTTCATCGCAGGGATCGCCCATGAAGCGCTTTATCCAAGGTGAACATCGAGGCCAAGGCACCTTACTTCCCGAGAGCCTCGACGACTACGTCAGCGATACCAATCCGGTGCGCGTAGTCGACGTCTTTGTCGACGAACTCGACCTGGTCAAACTGGGTTTTGAAGGTGCCATTCCAGCCGATACTGGCCGGCCTGCTTACCATCCCGCGATCCTCCTGAAGATCTACATCTACGGCTATCTGAACCGCATTCAGTCGAGCCGGCGCCTGGAGCGAGAAGCCCAGCGTAACGTCGAACTGATGTGGCTGACCGGCCGCTTGATGCCCGATTTCAAGACCATTGCCAACTTCCGAAAAGACAACAGCAAGGCCATCCGAGGCGTCTGCCGCCAATTCGTGGTGCTGTGCCAGCAGTTGGGATTATTCGGAGAAAATCTGGTCGCCATCGACGGAAGTAAATTCAAAGCCGTCAACAACCGTGACCGCAGTTTCACCAGCGCCAAACTGAAGCGGCGAATGGAAGAAATTGAATCGAGTATTAATCGATATCTGACTGCGCTCGACGAAGCCGACCAGCAAGAACCCACAGCTTCCGAGCCCAGTGCCGTGCGGCTGGAAGAGAAAATCGCCAGGCTCAAAACTCAAATGAAGGAGCTTCAAGCGATCGAAATCAAACTCAATGAATCGCCGGATAAACAGGTCTCACTGACCGATCCAGACGCCCGTTCCATGATGACTCGCGGCACGGGAATCGTCGGTTACAACGTGCAGACAGCGGTCGATACCCAGCACCATTTGATCGTTGCACATGAGGTGACCAACGTCGGTTCCGACCGCGATCAACTCAGTTCGATGGCCAAGCAGGCCGGCGAGGCGATGGCGTCAAAAACGCTGTCGGTAGTGGCTGACCGAGGTTACTTCAAAAGCGAAGAAATCCTCGCTTGTCACGATGCCGGCATCACCGCCTATGTGCCCAAGCCGATGACCTCTGGAGCCAAAGCGGACGGGCGTTTCAATAACGATGCTTTCATCTATGACACCGCGAAAAACGAATACATTTGTCCGGCTGGAGAGACGTTGATCTGGCGCTTTTCCAGCGTTGAAAAAGGCCTGATGTTACACCGATATTGGAGTTCCAATTGCCAGGGATGCGAGCTGAAATCGAAGTGCACACCGAGCAAGCAACGGCGAGTTCGGCGATGGGAGCATGAAGCCGTATTGGAGGAAATGAAGAACAGGCTGAGTAACGCCCCGGAGATGATGCGCATCCGAAAACGGACAGTTGAGCATCCCTTCGGGACGCTCAAGCAATGGATGGGCGCGACACACTTCCTAACCCGAAAGCTCAATGGGGTTAGCGCCGAGATGAGCTTGAACGTGCTCGCCTACAACCTGAAACGGGTCATGAAAATCATCGGTACCAGTAGCTTGATGAAAGCGTTAACGGCGTAAAAAACCGGTCTTTTTTACCCCACTCAAAGGGCTTTAAGAGGCAACTGAGCCGTTTTAACTGTTCCTGAAAACGTTGTGACTTTGATCAGTTTGCGAAACGTGAGCACGGTCTCCTAGCGTCAGTATAGAAAACCCAATCTGACGTTTTTACACACTCTGGGCCGATTGCAGTCTGTTGCGAAGGGCTGCACACCCCAAAGCAGACGGTCGCGTAGGACTGCTTTCGGCTAAGAGACTTGCCCGAAACTTCAGTGGGGCGGGCAATTAGGGGATGGGCGGAGTAATCGGCAGTTCTAGGAAGCAAGCCGCGCTGGAGCAGCGATAAACACGCCCCTGCGCAGTAGTATCTCAAGCCGGGGAGGGCGCAGTCAGCAGATACCCGTCCAACTCTTCGATCACGCTCATCGACAGCGTCATCTGCGCATCGATACGCGTATCCAGCGCCCCGATCATCTGCTTGTCCCGCTCAGCACGCACCGCACCAAACAGATCGATCTTGTCGAGCAGGTAGCAGACAAAAGTCATGCTCAGCGCGGTCACCGCCCCCACTAGCACAGCCGTCAGCACACCAGCAAACGGTGCAAACAGCGGGACCCCGAGAATAAGCTTCTCGGCAGCCTCTTCCAGGGCCACGCCACCAACCACGACACCGCCTGCAGCAAGCAACTTCAAGGCTTCATGTGCCGCCTGGGCGAAGGTCATGTCCTTCGGCGGGAACAAGAAAGTCTTCAGTGCTTTGAGCAGCGAGAAGATCCCTTCGCGGATCATCCGTACGGCACGTTTGCCGGTGGTAACGAACAGGTTGATCATCACGGTCACGGCATTGGACACGAAGCCCGAAATGAAGCCGCCGCTGAAACTGTGCAGCATCTGTTCCCATCGGCCCGCTACTTTGACGCCTACGCGATTCAGGCGCTCGCCCAGTTCGGCAAGGATGGTGTCGCTCTGGCGGCCGTTGCGGTACAGGTCCTTGATCTCGTCCAAGGAGCTGCTGAACAGTTCGACCATCAGCATGCCGAAGGCCTGCTGCGTGCCCATCTTCAAGCCTTCGGTCATGCCGGTCTGGGCGGCGTGGGCGGTGTAATATGCCGCCTTTTCCGAAGTGCTAGGGGCGTGGAGGTCGGCAGTTTCTTGTCCACGCTTCACTGCTTTTTCAACGAGCTTTCGATCAACCTTGTAGTATTCCTCGTTGGTCTCCTGCCTACCACTAGACTTTTTCTTCAGCCACTCTAACTTTTCATCGTCACTCATGGACTGATTGATGTGGCGCTGAGTGGAGACCAGGTTCTCGGTATCAGTCCCAAAATCGGCGCGCTGGGTTTTAGACTGCATGAAGCCACCATTCTGGTGATAATTCTTCAGCGGTATGATGTGGTCGGGGCTTGTCTGATCTCCTTTGACCTTTTCACCGGTGTAGCCATCACGGAGCATTTGTTCTTCGTCCAGTTGGCCGCTGGTAAAAGTCGCTCCTACCGATTTTTTCTTGGCTCCAGCGAATCTCTTACCTTGGCTGTTTAAACCCCTGTCATAGTCATCGCGGTAGTATTTTTCTTCGTCAGGATTGGCATAGATGTCCTGCTGAGCATTGTGAACGGTCGTCACATTACCCCCTTGCTTGTCGTACACCGCAAGGAATTTACCCAATCCCAGTGGACCGGCAATGGCGCCGATAATGTCGCGCTGTGCCTTGGCCAACAGGTCATTCATTCGAGCCTGGTCGAACTCCTGCTCGAGCTCTCTCAGCAGTTCGCGAGCATCGTTGGGGGCGGCCTGTAGCGTAAGGCTCAACGAGGCGTGGTAGTCCAGGCTGGCGAGACGTGCGCTGTCGGCCTGCTTGGCCAGCAGTGCCGCTACATCTTCAGGTGCGGCAGCGGCGTAAAGCAGCGGGCGGTTGGCTAGTTGCTCGCGCAGGGCCTGTTGTTTTCTGAACTGTTCGAGCTTGCTCATCGGGCGCTTTCCTTACGCGGTTTTTAGGCTGTTCCAGGCTTGCATGAAGGCCGCTTCCTGCGGGTGTACGGTATCGTCCGAGAGCACTACCAAGTTGATGATTTCGTCGAAGATGGACAGGCTCATGCCCGATTTTTTCGCCAGCTCGAAGGCTTCCTTCACCGTTGGCGGTTGCTGGTAGATCGACTCGATTTTGGCTTTGACCGCCTCTGGGATGGCGCCAGCGGCGAGGCCATTGATGAAAAGCTCGATGTTTGCCCGTTCGGATGGTGTGATATCGCCGTCGCATTGGGCGGTCGCGACTGCCACGGCGTTCAGGGCGATGATTGCATTGAAGTGTTCGCCGGCTGCCTTGAGGCTTTCCATGGCTTTTTCGAGGTGGTCTTTCAGCACCGAGATCTCAGCCAGTTGCTCGGCTTTGGCTTTCTTGACGCCAGCATCGAACCCGGCCTTGCGTGATTCCTCGTCTCCGTCCAGGTTCGCTGCCACCACGGCACCGGCAACGCCAGCGCCCACGGCAGCAGCGATGGTGCCGGCCCCGGCCAGTGAGCCAAGCAGGCTAGCGCCACCGACCAGCGATCCGCCGCCGGTAAAGGGTGCTGCCGCGATGGCCCCCACGCCGATCGCGGCACCGCCGAGCACTTTCAGGTAGTCTATTTCCTTATCACCGGAGACCACGTCGCCCACGTAATCGCGAGTGGCGTCGTAGCTGTTGGATACGGTTTCGCGAGTCGCGTCGTAGGCGTCGGACACGACGTCACCCACTGTTTCTGCCGCGTCGGACAGCGTTTCGACAGTGGAGCTATAGACATTGGAGGCAGTTTCGGACACTGCGTCGGCCACATTGCCGACCGTTTCGCGGGTGGCGTCATACGCATCGGAGACGGTATCGCCCACTTTGTCAGCCACGTCGCTGACGGTTTCCTTGGCCGAGTCGTAAGCTCGGGATAGGGCGTCGCCGATGGACGAGAAAATAAAGGTGCAGCCCAATGTGTCGCGGGCCATCGATTCGCCCTCGTGGCTAACCAGGTTGGCACCGAAGCCTTGAGCCGATTGCAGGAAGATACGTCGATACATGAGCAGGCCATCCATGGTGGACAAAAGTGCCTGCGATTCTCCATAGCGCACGCATGGTGTCAATATGCCTGTAGTGGCATTTTCGAATATCCTCTGTTCATGCGATACGAAGGCCGCCCGTCATTTGCCTGGCATCTACTCATAAAGCCAAGGCTTCAACGCCTCCAAGTTCTTCACCACAATCTGCTGTGCCGACGCCTTGGGCTCAAGCTTCTTTGGATCGATCTGGTACCGCTGCAACACATAACCCACCAGCGCACACCGCGTCGGTATCATCAGCTCACCGTGCTCCATCCCAAAGTCGACCTCAATGATCGCCTTTTGCTCGAGTTTCAAACGCGAGTCCGGCTCGATGATCACATCGACAAGGGTGTTCCATACCTCATCCTCGCTGATCAGGTTCTCGCTCATCCGCTCGAACTCTGGCTCCCCCCGGAACCTGCTCAACACAAAATCCCGATACTTCCGATTCTTCTCGCAATAAGCCCGCACATGCCAGCGCATGCCCGTGTAGACCAGGGTATGCGGTGATATCAGCCGCGTCTCCGGCACGGGGTTGGACAGCGACACATACTCGATGGCGATCACCTCGCCATTGCGGCAAGCCTTGAGCAGTGGCCGCAGTACTTGCGGACGAATCGTGCGATCCGGCACCTCCAGTACCTTGGTATGCGCATAAGCCAGTGCCAATCCCTCCACATGCGGCGCCCGCGAGTGGGTCTGGTTCAGCAGCTGCAGATAGGCATTGGCACTGTCATCGATGAACAGCGGCTTGAAGTGCTTGCTCGGTACATAACCCTTCAGTTGCTTGTCATATGTAAGGTTTTTAGGCGCATGTTCGGTGATGTAGGTATTGATGTCCTTGGACGCCTGCTGGCGGCTGATGCCGAAGCTCTGCATCAGGTGGCCCGTGGTAAGGCGGCCTTCCCACCAGGCCACGGTTTCGATCAAACGATAGCGAAGTGCCAGGTCCCAGCGGACTTGGTTGATCTCTTGTGTGCGTTTCATGGCCCGACCATGTGCGTGATTTGTTTACCTGTACAAGTCTACAATCTATACGTGTAATAAATCACTACATATTCTTTGGCTGTCTTCGGAACAAGCGACTTAGCGAAAGGATTGAACATGACTACGATGGATGTGATTTCGGCAGCGGCCCTGGTGATGATGGTGGTGATTGCTGTGCTGCTGCTGGCCCATTATCTGAGGTTGCAAAAGGTGTGGGACACGATTGTCAATTGCCGTACGACTTTGCGCTGGGCGCGCATTCATGAGTCAGAGAACAAGGAGCTTCGTTCGGCACTAGGTGCTGAGAGGGCGCATGTGGATCAGTTGCAGAGGAAGGTAACGTTGCTGGAGGAGCTGTTGCCCGAAGGCAAATGAATACTGTCCGTAGTCTATCGCACGGTCGAGACAGTTGGAGCATGTTGTGATGCCTTGGGACTGATGCGGAGCCTGTGCTGAGCGAATACTTGCACGGTCGTGGTTTGCAAAAACATGTAGATATGAATTGAAGGAGATAGCCACAATCGATAAGGACCTTCAGGTGAGCGTCCGCTTTGGGTTGCAGTCCTTCAGTGCTTGGCTGACGCAATCGCGCTGAGTGGCGCCCCCTGGCACCCATCAACTGCAAACGGCTGGTCAGCGCGAATGCAAATGACTGGTCAAGTTGGATGCAAACGACTGGTCAGTGGAAATGCAATTAGGCGTTCAAGTGAGATGCCATAACGCATAGCCCATGCGAGTGGGAATGCGGAGCCTTCCCGCCCGCATGGACTTAGTCAAAAGGCTCCAAGAGCAAGGCTTGCAACGGCGACAGTCGCCACTTCTGTCGCCATGCTGCAGACTAGGTATTACGCGGGTTGTCGCCGCTGTCGCCGCTGTCGCCAAATCAACCATCACTCCATCTGAGGAGTCATTTTCGGTTACCGGCGGCGTCCGGTGAGCGCTCACCGTATCGGCACGACGTTGTGGTCCCTGGTTTGATTGATCGCAGATGCCGACAGGTTGCCAGTGGCCGCTTTCTGGATGTGCTCACTCCACCAAGCCATCATCGGACGCCGGCGTTCGATGTAGTCAGCTCGGTTGTACGCGCTTCGGACTTCGTCCTTGTCGACATGCGCCAGCGCGACTTCGATCAGCTCCGGATCCCACCCATGCTCGTTCAGGATGGTGCTGGCCATCGAGCGCATGCCGTGGCTGACCAAGCGGTCCTGGAAGCCCATGCGCTTCAACGCCATGTTGGCGGTCTGGCTGTTGGCGTGGGTGCGCGGATTTCTATCTGCCGGGAACACGTATTCCCTGTGGCCGCTGTGGGGCTTGAGCGCCTCCAGTAACGCGAGTGCCTGTTCGGTCAGCGGGATGGTATGCGGGCGACGCTTTTTCATGCGCTCCGGCGGGATGGTCCAGATGCGTTTGTCAAAGTCGATGTCTACCCATCGGGCGGTAGCCGCTTCGGCAGGACGAGTCATAGTGTGCAGTTGCCATTCGATCAGGCAGCGGGTGATCCGCTTGATGCTGGCGTTCGCGATTTCGATCATGAGCTCGGAAAGCTCATCGGGTCGTAGCGCGGCCATGTTCTGTTTCTTGGGTTTCTTGAATACCGCCCGAATGCCACTGAGGGGGTTAGCGAAAATCAACCCAGAGTTCACCCCGTAGGTCATGATCTCGTTGAGCCGTTGGCTCAATCGCTTCACTGTCTCGAGGCTGCCTTTGGCTTCGATGGGGCGAAGGAGCTTGATGACCATCGGGGCGCTGATCTGCGAGAGAGGCGTTGTTTTCAAGTCGGGAAAAACATGCAGCGTTAGCGAGCGCCAAATGTCTTCGGCATATGCCGGCGTCACGGAGTCCTTCTTTAGCTCGAACCAGGCGGTGGCCACCTTCTCGAAGGTGTGCTCGGTCTCAGCGAGTTTGGCTTGCCTTACCTCATCGCGTTGAGCTTTGGGATCAATGCCCAGAGCGAGCAACTCACGCGCTTCTGCGGCTTTCTTCCGGGCGTTGGCTAACGAGAGGTCGGGGTATGGACCGAGTGCCATATTGATACGGCTTCTGGTCAACGGTTCGCGGTAATTGAAATTCCACATCATCGAGCCGCTGGCGCGTACTCGAAGCTGTAGGCCGTCGCCGTCGCTAAGGACGAAGTCTTTACCAGTTGCCTTGACCGCCTTGAGCTGGCGATCGGAGAGACGGGTTGCTTGAGTAGGCATGGGAGCTACCTCGGGCACCGTTTTGGTATCCTAAAAATAGCACCGGGTAGCCCGGGATACCACCTGGGATACCAAACTGTCTGGAACTCCAAAAACCTCGTTGGCCCCCAGAAGAGCTGGAAACCCTTGATTTCACTGGATTTCAGGCACAAAAAAAGACGTCCGTGGACGTCTTTAGATGTTGAAGTGGTGGAGCCGGGGGGATTTGAACCCCCGTCCGCCAGTACTCCGCTGTCGGTACTACATGCGTAGCCGTGTCTATTAAGTTAACCCTCATCGACCCGACGGGCAGGTTGCTTTGGGCGAGTTGTGTAAGTTTTAGCCGCTTCGTCCACAACGTACTGCACGGCGATTCTGTTCTATATGACAATCACTTTGGGTTTACAGACATCCCCTGATGATTGCTGGACCCGAAGGTACCAGGAGGGAAGGGCTAAGGCTGCTTACGCAGCGAGAGCGTATTCCCCGTAGGTTTCGTCATTGGCAACTATAGAAAGTTGCAACAGTGGATTTACGAGTTCTGTTACCAACTCGGCATGCACCTAAAGTTTCGCAACCGGCGTCGAATCCTAAACGGCCCCGAGCCTGTTGCTCGGTGAATCAAGTGAGCAACAGACGTGCGCAGTGTACGTCAACGCGGCTCAGAAGGCCAACCCGAAGGTTGGCCGCGAGTGATCATGGGTCGTTGCTCAGTGTGTCAGCGCCAATGCCTGGATGGCCTCGGTGGCGCATTTCTTGTCGTCCCCGGAGGCTTTTGAAGCTTCGGCGCTGGCCAGCAGTCTTTTGATCTCCATTGTGGTGTTATCGGAGCTCGCCGGCAGTGCTGTCACTTTGGCTTTGAGCTCTTGAAGCTTGCTCGTACAAAGGTCGTTGTCCGCTGCAAATACGGGAGAGGCCAACATTGCAGCAGACATGAACAAACCAGCAAGTGCGGTACGTTTCATGGATATCTCCTTGAACTGATGGTCTCGGTGCTGCCGTATGAGCGGGCGGCTCGGCCGAGGTCGAAAAACAAGCCACGATTAATGAGGCCTACTTAAAAGACTACGACGCAGCGCAGGAATTCGGTTTTTTCAGAAAGGCTATGAAAAAATTGTTTGATAGAAGCAATGGCTTTAAACGCGGGCGCAATCGCTTCTTTTCGCTGGTGGCCTCTTCCACGTGAGCAACCCAGATGCAACAAAACCCGCAATTGGCGGGTTTTGGTTTGCTTCATATTGGGTGGCTCCGGGGGCCACCAGCCCAACCCGAAGGTTGGCCTTGTACTGGATTACTTCCCACCTTTATTCGCGTTCTTGATTTGCTGGATAGTTTGTTCGGTCTCGGCGATGCAGTCATCCGTCCCTTCCTTGGTGCCTTTTGCCTGATCGGCTTTGGCTTTCGTGACGCTTTCCATTACCTGATCAGTCATCTCAGGAGGAGTCTGTGTCTTGGCATTTTCGATGGTTTTCAAGTTGACCGCACAGAGGTCTTCGGCGGCAAACGAGGTGGACGCCATCAGCGAGACAGTAACGAACAGACCTAACAGTACAGAACGTTTCATGAGTATCTCCTTGAACTGAGGGTCCAGGCATCGCTGGCCGTCAGGACGGGCTGCCGAGTTTGGGTAAAGCCCGGTAATTTCCGGGCTTATTCTGTGGACTACGGCAGCGCATCAGGGTTCTATTTTTCGTACATAACCCTCGCCTGCGTTACCCGATCCACCAGATAGACTAGCCCGTGGTAGTCAATTCCGCCGTGTTGCGTCAGACCTATCTCACACGTTCGGCTGGTAGAAATCCCCTCGCTGCATTGCCGAACCGCGTTCTTGAGCGTTCTTAGCGAATGAGCGTTCAATTCCGGCGTAGTGAAACCCTTGTCCCCGGCAAATCCGCAACAGTGAATGCCTTCGGGGATGACCACCGTTTTGCTGCACTTGCGCGCCAGATCGATCAACGCCTGACTTTCCCCAAGGTGCTGGGTGCTACAGGTGACGTGCACTGCGATTGGCGCTTCCTGCGGCGTGAAATCCAGACGATCCATCAGATGCGTACGAATGAAACGCACCGGGTCGTACAGGTCCAGACGCACATCACCCAGGTCCTGGGCCAGTCGCAAGGTGCAGGGGCTGGTGTCGCAATAGATCGGGTCGAGCCCGCCGCGACTGGCGTGCAGCAAGGCGCCGATCAGTTCCTGGCGTTTGTGTTCGGCCTGTTCGGCGTAGCCCTTGGAGGCGAACGGTTGCCCGCAGCAGAGGTTGTCCAGGTTGTCCGGGAAGACCACTTGGTAACCGGCTTTTTCCAGCAGCCCACGGGTTTTGTCGTACAGCGACATTTGCTCTTTATCACCCGCCGCCGGGCCCATTGCCCGCGAGACGCAGGCCGCCAGGTACACCACTCGAGGGCGTTCGTCCGACACGGCCGGGCTGAAGCGAATGGCTTTTTCCGGTTGCGGCATGGCGTTGGTCCACTGCGGGACCTGGCCTTTGGATAGGCGCGTCAATGTCGCCGAAAGCTTTGCCAATCGTGGCGCCCCCAGCAGCATCCGTGCGCCGTTGGCCACGTGCAGGGTGAAACGTGCACCTTGCAGCGCGGTGGCGAAATTGCCTTCCAGCCAATTGGCAGTTTTTGTATGAGTTGCCTTCCGGCTGCGGAGCTTTTTCACCAGCTCGCCGGTGTTGATTCCTACAGGGCAACGCTGCGCGCAGAGGCCGGTGGCGGCGCAGGTGTCGATGCCTTGGTATTCGTAAGCGGCTTCGAGTTCGGTGGTGTCCACGCCAGCGCGTTTCTTCGCCTGAATGTCACGCCAGATCACGATGCGCTGGCGCGGGCTCAGGGTCAGGCCTTTCGACGGGCAGACCGGTTCGCAGAAGCCGCACTCGATGCACTTATCCACAATCTCATCGGCGGCCGGCAACGGCTTCAGGTGCTTGAGGTGGATCTGCGGATCCTCGCTGAGCACCACGTCCGGGTTGAGAATGCCATTAGGGTCGAGCAGACGTTTAAGCTGCCACATCAACTGGTAGGCATCGCTGCCCCATTCCAGTTCGACAAAGGGCGCCATGTTGCGCCCGGTGCCGTGTTCAGCTTTCAGCGAGCCGCCGAACTCCACCGCTACCAGTTGCGCCACGTCGTCCATGAACGCCTGATAGCGTGCGACTTCTTCCGGGTTGTTGAAGCCTTGGGTGAAGACGAAGTGCAGATTGCCTTCCAGCGCGTGTCCGAAAAGGATCGCTTCGTCGTAGTGATGTTTGTCGAACAGCTCGATCAAGCGGTTTACGCCGATGGCCAGTTGTTCAACCGGGAAGGTCACGTCTTCGATGATCACCGTGGTGCCGGTTTTGCGCACCGCGCCGACAGCGGGGAAGGTGTCTTTGCGGATTGCCCAGAGCCGGGCGTTTTCCACCGGGTCTTCGGTGAAGTCGACTTGTTTTTCCACCGGGAAAGAAGTCAACGACGCCGTGATGTGCGCCAGTTGTTCCTGCAGCAATGTGGACGATGCGGCGCGGGACTCGATCAGCAGCGCGCAGGCATTGTTCGACAGCTTTTGTACGAAAGCGGGCATGCCGGGTTTGTCCTGCACCGAACGCAGACTGCGTCGGTCCAGCAGTTCCACGGCCGACACCGGTTGGCTTTTCAGCACGGTGACGGCGTTGCAGCAGGTCTCCACGTCCGGAAACACGATCAGCGCCGAGGCCTTGTTCGGATGATCGATCACCGTGTCGTAAGTCACCGCGCTGATGAAGCCGAGGGTGCCTTCGGAGCCCACCAGCAAGTGGCTCAAGATATCCACAGGCTCGTCGAAATCCACCAGCGCATTAAGTGATAGCCCGGTGGTATTTTTCAGACGGTATTTGTGGCGAATTCTCGCCGCCAGTTCGGCATTGGCACGGGTTTCGCGGCCTAACGTTGCCAGGCGTTCAAGCAGCGAAGCGTGGCTCTCACGAAACGCCGCAACACTCGCCGCATTTTCGGTATCGAGACGGCTGCCGTCGGCCAGCACCAGACGAATGCCAGCCAACGTGTGATAGGTATTTTGCGCCGTGCCGCAGCACATGCCGCTGGCATTGTTGGCGACGATGCCACCGATTTTACAGGCATTGATCGAGGCCGGGTCCGGGCCTATCTTGCGCCCGAACGGCGCCAGCCACGCGTTGGCCTGCGCGCCAATCACGCCCGGTTGCAGACGGATTTGCGTGCCTTGGCCACGGATCTCGCGACCGTTCCAGTTATCCCCCAGGACGATCAACACCGAGTCACTGATGGCCTGGCCGGACAGGCTGGTGCCGGCGGCGCGGAAGGTCACCGGGACTAGATCCCGTTGCGCCAGTTTCAGCAGCGCGACTACTTCATCTTCCGACTCGACACGAATCACCAGTTTCGGAATTAGCCGGTAGAAACTGGCGTCGGTGCCGAAGGCCAAGGTCGACAGCGGGTCGTCGAAACGTCGCTCCTGGGGGATCAGTTGCTGCGCATCTCGCAGGAAAGCCTCGGGTAGATTCATTGGTCCTCCAGGATCATGACCACGAGGTCTTTCGGGCCGTGAGCGCCGTAAGCCAGGACCTGCTCGATGTCAGCAGTTTTTGAAGGGCCGGACACCAGCAACGCGTTGGTCGGCATGCCTTGGGCCCACTCGAATTCCTGCTGCACTTGATAGAAGTTGTCGCGGATTTCACTGGCCTTGAGCAGGGCGAAATGCACTGGCGGCACCAGGCTCATCAGGCGCGGTTCTTCCCGCATCGGCCAGAGAATCAGACTACCTGTGGCAGCGATTGCACCGAGGGTGCCGGTCAGGCTGGCCGGCGTGTCATTGAACAATTCGGTCTTCCATTCTTCAGCCGGACGTTCGTAGGATTTGAGCGTTGGCAGATCAGGATTTTTCGCCCAGTGCTGAGTGACGCGTTGCCCGTGAGGCGTAGTCGGTGCAATCAACAAACTCGGCAACTGACGGTCCCGCAACAACTGAGCAAGCAACGAAGGCCAACCTTCGCCGGACGTCAGATGGATTTCGGTGTGCACCGCTTCCATCAGTTTGCGCAGCTGCGGGATGCGTTGCTGGGCGGTGTACGTGTAGGGCGCTGTCACCAGTTCGACGTCAAATTCGTCAGGCACCGGCGTGGTACCCGTCAGACTTTTCCGTAACTTGGCGAGGATATTTTGCTTGGCGCTCATCAACGATCTCCCTGTTTGGCCAGATGCTCGCGGGCCATGTCATGCAGTGAGCGGGCAGCGGGTTTCGGTGCGCTGTGGTTTTGCGTCCAGGGGCCGACGTTGCTAGGCGCCAGCGTGCGCAAGCGAGTGGCAAAGAAGCCGAACAGTCGATAAAGCGTGGGTGAACTGTTGAGCTTCGCCCAGGCATTCCAGATAAACCGTTCTTTACGCGAGTACTTGCTGCCCTGGCCGCGCATCACTTGATGAGGGCTGTCCGGGGCTTTGACGTTCTCTTCCCGTAGGCGACGCAGCAGCGCCGGAATCGGAATTTTTACCGGACAGACTTCACCGCAGGCGCCACACAGCGACGAGGCACTCGGGTGGTCCGGGACTTTCGCCAGACCGACCATGTGCGGGGTGATGATTTTTCCGATAGGTCCAGGGTAAACCTCCCCATAGGCGTGGCCGCCGATTCGGGTGTAGACCGGGCAATGATTCATACAGGCGCCGCAGCGGATGCAGTTCAGGGTCTGGCGCAATTCGCTGTCGGCGAAGGCCTGGCTGCGACCGTTGTCGAGCAATACCAGGTGCACTTCCTGAGGGCCGTCGAGTTCATGTTCCTTGCGCGGGCTGGAGATCATGTTGACGTAGGTGGTGATCGGCTGGCCGAGGGCTGAACGGGTCAGCAGTGATAGCAGCGGCACCACATCGCGCAGGTTTTCCACGACTTTTTCGATGCCGGTGACGGCGATGTGCACCGGTGGCACCGTGGTGGTCATGCGCCCGTTGCCTTCGTTTTCCACCAGCAGCAAGGTGCCGGTTTCGGCCACGGCGAAGTTGACGCCGGAGACGCCGATGTCCGCTTCGAAGAATTTCTGTCGCAAGACTTTGCGACCGATCTGAATGAGTTGGTCAACGTCCTTGGTGTATTCCACGCCAAGTTTGTCGTGAAACAAGGACGCGACCTGACCGGCATTCTTGTGGATCGCCGGCATAATAATGTGTGAAGGCTTCTCGTGGTCGAGCTGGACGATGTACTCGCCCATGTCCGATTCCAGACATTCAATGCCCTGTTCAGCGAGGAAGTGATTCATTTCCATCTCTTCGCTGACCATCGATTTGCCCTTGATCACTTGCCGCCCCTCGTGAGCGCGGATGATCGAGAGGACGATGCCATTGGCCTCGTCCACCGTTTCCGCCCAGTGCACTGTCACACCGTTGCGGGTCAGGTTCTGTTCAAGCTGCTCGAGCAGGTCGGGCAACTTGGATAAAGCACGGGCACGGACAGCATTGCCCAGCGCTCGCAAATGTTCTCTTTCGTGGGCATCGCTGAAGGACGCTGCCCGTTTTGACATCAATGAATCCATCGCAGTGCGAAAGTTGTTTCGCAGCTGCTTGTCACCCAACGCCTTATGAGCCCGGGTGCGGAAATCTTCTTCTACGGCGACCGTAGGAATAATCGCGGAAGCGTTCATAGAACACCTCCCGTTCGCTGCCAAAGGAAGCTGGCCAGGTGTTGGCCGCGCAACGCTTCCTTCTGTTTCTCCAGCGAGCCGTTGATGTTCATCAGACAACCGCAGTCGGCACTCAGTACCTTGTGCGCGCCGGATTCCTTCAACGAGCGCGTCTTGTCAGCCACCATCGCGCCGGAAATGTCTGGCATACGGACGCTGAAAGTCCCACCGAAGCCACAGCATTCACTTTCATGGTTGTGGTCGACTCGCTCCACGTTACGGAGTTGCGCCAACAACTCGCGGCCATGCAAGTGGGTGTTCATCTCACGGCGTGCCGAGCACGACGTGTGCAACGCTACTTTGACTGGCTCGCCACTGTCCTTGAGCTGCACCTTGCAGACAAACAACAAAAACTCGGCCAGTTCATAAGTCCGGGCAGCCAGCGCCTGAACCTGTTTCAGCGTGTCCGGCTCGTCCTTGAACAAGTCGGCGTAGTGTTCGCGCAACATCCCGGCACACGATCCCGATGGCACCACCACCGGATAGTCCCCGGCAAACAGCGCCAGTTGCGAGCGTGCCACGCTCCTCGCCTGCTCGGTGTAACCCGAGGTGTAGGCCGGTTGCCCGCAGCAGCTTTGCCCCTGCGGATACTCGACACGAATGCCTTCGCGTTCCAGCAAGTGAATCGCGTCCATCCCGGCTTCAGGGTAGAACAAATCCACCACGCAGGTTCCGAACAGGTAGACCCGTGACGGTTTCTCGCTGGGGTATTGCCGAGGCTCGGGCAGTGGCGGGGCGACGCGGGTCGCATTCGGCACAGCGTTGTAAAAAAGCTCGCTCATCAGGCGTGTCTCTCGGCCGGTTATCCGTCCGCTGAGGCTGCTGAATATAGAGAGGCAAGCTTTCAGCAGCCTTACAGACCGGGTTGTGAATAGCTGACGCCGGAATCGTGGTCCGGCGTCGGTTTTTGCTTTTTATCGTTTAGTACTTAGTGCACCAGCATTCCGGTGAACCAGTAGGCCTGAGCCAGGGTGATCAAGCCGACGATTGTTGCAAAGAATAGGCTGTGCTTGAGGGTGAAACGGAACAGATCCGATTCCTTGCCCACCAGTCCGGTCGCGGCGCAGGCCACGGCGATCGATTGTGGCGAGATCATCTTGCCGGTCACTCCGCCGCTGGTGTTCGCCGCTACCAGCAACACGTCACTGACGCCGATCTGGTGTGCGGTGGTCGCTTGCAGCGAACTGAACAGTGCGTTGGACGAGGTATCGGAACCGGTCAGGAACACACCCAGCCAGCCGAGGAACGGCGAGAAGAACGGGAATGCTGCACCGGTGCCTGCCAGAACCAGCGCCATGGTCGAGGACATGCCCGAGTAGTTAGTGACGAAGGCAAAGGCGAGCACCATACCGATGGACAGAATCGGCCAGCGCAGCTCGTAGAAGGTCTCTTTCAAAGTGGTCAGACCAGTTTTGACATGGATCTTCAGTACCAGCATCGAGATCAGCGCAGAGAAGAAAATCGCCGTGCCGGTCGCGGAAATCGGGTCGAGTTTGAACACCGCCGGAATAGCGGTCGGGGCGGCCACGATCGGTGCGACCTTGATCACCATTTGGTCCAGGTGCGGGATCGCGAAGTTGAACACCCAGCTGTACATCGACCCGCCAGCGGCAAACATCGCCTTGAAGGGTTTCAAGGTCCAGATGGTCACCAGCACGGTGAGGATCAGGAACGGTGACCAGGCTTTGAGAATTTCACCGAAGCTGTAGGGCGAAGCCACGGTGCTGCGCGGCAGGCCGAAACCGCCAGCGCTGGCGCTCACCACGGAAGCCGAGACGGCACCGACGATGTGTTGGCCTGCGGCGCGTTTCGGTTGCCAGACTTTCAGGAACAGCGTCAGGGAAATCAGGCTGGCCAGGGCCGAGGTAATGTCCGGCAGTTCCGGGCCGATGAAGTTCGACGTGAAGTATTGGGTGATGGCAAAGCTCAAACCGGCTACCAGTGCTGCCGGCCAGGTTTCCCGCACGCCGCGCAGGCCATCCATCATGAACACCAGCCAGAACGGCACGAACAGCGACAGCAGCGGCAGTTGGCGACCCGTCATGGCGCCGATCTTGAACGCGTCGATACCGGTGACTTGCCCGGCAACGATGATCGGAATCCCCAGGGCGCCGAAGGCAACCGGTGCGGTGTTGGCGATCAAGCACAGGCCCGCGGCGTACAACGGGTTGAAGCCCAGTCCTACCAACAGTGCGGCGGTAATCGCGACCGGCGCACCGAAACCGGCGGCACCTTCCAGGAAGGCGCCGAAGCAGAAGCCGATCAGCAGCACTTGCAGGCGCTGGTCGTCGGTGATCGACAGCACCGAGCTGCGGATCACTTCGAACTGTCCACTCTTGACCGTCAGTTTGTAGAGGAATACCGCCGCCACGATGATCCAGGCAATCGGCCACAGACCGTAGGCGAAACCATAGCCGGCGGCGGCGAAGGCCATGTCGACGGGCATCTGGAAGGCGAAGATCGCCACGGCAATGGACAAGGCCAGCGTGATGCTGCCGGCCACGTGTCCTTTGAGTCGGAACACGGCCAATGCCAGGAAGAAAAACACGATGGGGATAACGGCCGCGAGCGCGGACACGCCGAGACTACCGAGCGGAGAATAGAGCTGTTGCCAGGTTTGCATATGGGGTGGCCCCTAATTGTTGTTGGTCAGGCACTGGTCAGCGTTCTTGGATAATTGGTAATACCAATTTACAATCGCTGTTGGCTAGGGTAAAAGCCTTGTAGGCGGCGTGTCAATTTGCCGCCCTAAAACTTTTGTCGAATACGCGGTGCAGAGGTCATCTGGTCCGCTCGATCAAATGCCATCTGGCAGGTGCTGACACAGCCCTGATAGGCCAGAATGGAGACCCCGGCGAGCCGTCGGGATCGTGGAGAAATGAGTTATGGGGTTTGATCAGATTCGTCAGCGCCGTTTGTCTGACGATATTGTCGAGCAGCTCGAGGGGATGATTCTCGAGGGCACGCTGAAGGCGGGTGAGCGCTTGCCGGCCGAACGTGCGTTGGCCGAGCAGTTCGGCGTGTCACGCCCTTCGTTGCGCGAAGCGATTCAGAAGCTGGCGGCCAAGGGCTTGCTGGTCAGCCGCCAGGGTGGCGGCAATTATGTGGTGGAGTCGCTGGGGTCAACCTTCAGCGATCCGCTGCTGCATCTGCTGGAAAGCAACCCTGAAGCGCAGCGCGATCTGCTGGAATTTCGTCACACCCTGGAAGCCTCCTGCGCCTATTACGCAGCCATGCGTGCTACGGACGTTGATCGCGAGCGATTGACCGCGGCCTTCAATGAATTGCAGGACTGCTATACGCGTCACGACGAGGTAAGTCGGGCGGAAGAGGGGGCGGCGGATGCGAAATTCCACCTGGCAATTGCTGAAGCCAGTCACAACGCGGTGTTGCTGCACACCATTCGCGGGTTGTTCGATCTGCTCAAACGCAACGTGGTGACGAATATCGGCGGGATGTACAAGCAGCGTACGGAGACCCGCGACATGCTTATCACGCAGCACCGGGAGTTGTACCTGGCGATTATTGAAGGAAGGGCCGAGCAGGCGCGGGAAGTCTCCAGCCGACACATTTTGTATGTGCAGGAAGTGCTGGAAGAAGTGCGTCAGGAAGTGCAGCGCATGGCTCGGGCGGAGCGGCGCAAAGGAATGTGATTATTTAAAGCAAAAGATCGCAGCCTGCGGCAGCTCCATGGATACGCGATCTATGTAGGAGCTGCCGCAGGCTGCGATCTTTTCGCAAGCGCCACAACACTCAGGCCGAAAGATTAATCTTCCTTGCCCTTGTTGCGCACCGCACGCTGCAATTCGCGACCGGCGTCGCGTTCGCGTTCGGTATCACGCTTGTCGTATTCCTTCTTGCCCTTGCCCAGAGCGATCTCGCACTTGACCATATGCTTGCTCCAGTACCAGGACAGGCACACGCAGGCGTAACCTTTTTGCTGCACGGCAGTGGCCAGCTTTTCCAGCTCGCGGCGGTTGAGCAGCAATTTTCGGGTGCGGGTCGGGTCAGCGATGACGTGGGTGCTGGCGGTCATCAGCGGCGTAATGTGGCTGCCGAGCAGCCAGGCTTCGCCATCCTTGAGCAGTACGTAACTGTCAACCAGTTGTAGCTTGCTTGCCCGCAGACTTTTTACTTCCCAGCCGGCCAGGACCAGGCCAGCCTCGAACTTGTGCTCGATGAAGTAATCGTGTCGCGCCTTTTTGTTTTGCGCGATGGTCCCTGTTGGGTGTTTCTTCTGTTTAGCCATAGGGGCGGCATTATAGGGAGTTGCACGCGAGTCGGCTACGGTATCGCTACGTGCTTGAGCAGGTTGATTGAATCCCGGACAATGCGGCCTCTTTTTTGAACGCTTGGGCGTGATAACGATGTCGACAGACAAGGTTTCTGTCCACGGCAGTTGGGCTAGCCGCTGGGTCTTCATACTCGCCGCGACCGGTTCGGCCGTGGGCCTGGGTAGTATCTGGAAATTCCCGTACATGGTCGGTGTCTACGGCGGCGGCGCCTTCGTGCTGATGTTCCTGGCCTGTATCGCGCTGATCGGTGTGCCGGTCATGCTGGCCGAAACCCTGATCGGCCGCCGTGCACGGCAGAGCCCGGCCAACGCCCTGAAGGTATTGGCGCTGGAAGCCGGGCATTCGGGTAAATGGTCCTGGGGCGCATTCGCCGGGATGATCACGGCGTTGTTGATTCTGTCTTTCTATAGTGTGGTCGGCGGCTGGTCGCTGGATTACATCATCGACATGGGCCGTGGCGACTTCCAGGGGGTGACGGCTGACCAGGTTGGCGCCTACTTTGGCAATGTGATCGCCGATCCATGGCGCCTGACACTTTGGCACACGATTTTCATGCTGCTGTCGGCCGTGGTCATCGCCAAGGGCGTGGTCGCCGGCCTGGAGCGCAGCCTGCGGATCATGATGCCGCTGCTGTTCGTGATGGTGATTGTTCTGCTGGGCTACAGCATGACCACCGGCCATTTCATGGAGGGCGTGCATTTTATGTTCGACTTCCACCCGGAAAAAGTACTCGACGGCTTGCTGCCCGCCATGGGGCACGCGTTTTTTTCCCTGAGCGTGGGCGTCGGTTCGATCATGATCTACGGCGCCTACATGCCAAAGAACTCATCGATTTCCGGCACCATCGTCGGTGTGGCACTGCTCGATACCTTCGTTTCCCTGGTCGCTGGTCTGGCATTGTTTCCGATTGTGTTTGCCGCGGGCCTGAACCCGAGCGAAGGCCCTGGCCTGATGTTCGTAAGCCTGCCATTTGCCTTTGGTAACGTAGCGTTTGGCCAGTTGATGGGCGTAGTGTTCTTCGTGCTGGTAGCGATCGCAGCCTGGAGTTCGGCGATTTCCCTGCTCGAACCGATGGTGGCTTACCTGGTTGAACGCACGAAAGTCAGCCGCGCGTGGGTCACCTTCTGGCTGGCATTTATCTGCTGGTTTGTCGGTCTGGGCACGGTGTTTTCCTTCAATATCTGGAAGGAAGCCAAATTTTTCGTGAACGAAGGCGGGATGTTCCATCTCTATCAATGGGGTGCGGCCGGAGGCCTGGACTTCTTTGGTGTGATCGATTTCTTCACCTCGCGGATCATGTTGCCACTCGGTGGTTTGTGTTTCGTGGTGTTTGCAGGCTGGGTGATGGGGCGTGAAGCGGTACGCGACGAGTTGTCGATCCGCAACCCTGCGTTGTTCGCCCTGTCCTTGTTCTTGATGCGCTATGTGGCGCCCATCGGCATTCTCGTAGTGTTTGCCGCCCAGCTGTGGAAGTGACGCTGACATGACGACACACATTCAACGTTCGGCCCTGCTGCCGTATCCGGCACAAGCGCTGTATGACCTGGTCAATGACGTGGCGCGTTACCCGGAATTTCTGCCGTGGTGCTCATCGGCCGAAGTCCTGGAGAATTCTCCTGAGCATATGCGCGCTAGCGTCGGCGTGGCCAAGGGCGGTCTCAGCCAGCATTTCGTAACGCGCAATACGCTGGTACCTGGGCATTCGATCGAGATGAACCTCGAGGAAGGCCCGTTCAATCAATTGCATGGCGTCTGGGTGTTCAAGCCGTTGGGCGAGAAAGCCTGCAAGATCAGCCTGGACCTGTCGTTCGATTACGCCGGGCCGATTGTCCGCGCGACCCTGGGGCCGTTGTTCAATCAGGCGGCCAATACGTTGATGGATGCCTTCTGCCAGCGCGCCAAGCAGATGCATGGTTGAGGCCGTGATCGACGTTGAGGTGGTGTATGCCGCCATTGATCGTCAGGTGCTCCTATCGGTATCGGTACCGGCAGGAACAACCGTGCGGGCGGTTTTGCTGAAGTCGGGCATCGGCGAGGCGTTTTCCGAGCTGGATCTGGCCAGTTGTCCGGTGGGGATCTTCGGTAAATTGATCGCTGATCCGGGCAAACATCCTGTCCAGGCTGGAGATCGCATCGAGATATACCGGCCATTGCTGGCTGATCCGAAAGAAGTTCGTCGGTTGCGCGCAGCCAAGGCTGCTGAGGCCAAAGCCCGGAATCAGTGAATCACTAAACGCCAGACAATAAAAAACCCGGACATGCCGGGTTTTTTATTGCGTCGCAAATTATTGCGGCGAGGTTTCCAGAGGTTCTGGAGTCGGGACTGGAACGGTTTCTACACCGTCGACGTCCTTCTGGATCTGGTCCAGCAACGAACCTGGCTTGACCGGTTTTTCTGGTTTCGGCTTCTCGACGTTTTCTGCTGGTGCAGCAACTGTAGTGCCGCTGTCCTTGCCGAGAATGGCTTCATCGCGGCTCACGCCTGGCATGAAATCACCAGAGAGGCTGACAAGTTGGTCATTTGGGTTGAAGATAACGCTAATGCGTTCCTGTTGGCGTTCACCGCCACCCGGTTGCAGGCTGTACAGATAATCCCAGCGATCGGCATGGAACGTGTCGGTCAACAGAGGGTTGCCCATGATAAACCGTACTTGCTTGCGGGTCATTCCCGGGCGTAACTGGTCTATCATGTCCTGCGTGACGACATTGCCCTGCTGGATGTCGATTTTGTAAACCCCGGGGAATGAACAACCGGCGATTGGGAGCATTCCCAAAACGGTGAAACTGTTTAGCAAGAGCTTGGTGTTTTGCATCGGTGGGCGACTTCCACTATCTTGGCTGGGACAACGTAAACGCCGATCATACCCGCATTAAGAGAAGCTGCGAAGCAGCATCGCGAGAAAGCTGACCATGGTTGAAAATAGCGAACTACGCAAAGCCGGCCTCAAAGTGACCCTTCCACGGGTCAAAATTCTGCAAATGCTCGATTCCGCCGAGCAACGCCACATGAGTGCCGAGGATGTCTACAAGGCGCTGATGGAGGCTGGTGAGGACGTCGGTCTGGCCACGGTTTACCGTGTCCTGACTCAGTTCGAGGCAGCTGGCCTTGTGGTGCGGCACAACTTCGACGGGGGCCATGCGGTCTTCGAACTGGACGACGGCAAGCATCACGACCATATGGTCAACGTCGAAACCAGTGAAGTGATCGAATTCTTCGACGAAGAAATCGAGCGACTGCAGAAGGCAATCGTCGACAAGTATGGCTTCGAGATGGTTGATCACAACCTTGTGCTGTACGTACGCAAGAAAAAGTAAGCATGTCGCGCGAACTTAAGGTTCGCGAAACGAGCGAAGGCGACCCCAGGGTCGCCTTCGTGCTTTCTGCCGGTCTTAAATTTTCGCGGTGACGACCATTTTCCTGGCATGAGCCAGAGATTCCTTTGTAAGGTCGATGCCTCCCAGCATTCGCGCCACTTCTTCGACACGATCGTTCTTGCTCAGCTTGGAGACGGCTGTGTGAGTGGCATCTTCGCCGCGCACTTTGTGTACGAATAGATGTTGATGTCCCTGCGCTGCTACTTGCGGCAAGTGAGTTACCGTCAATACCTGCCCGCGCTCCCCAAGTCGACGCAGCAATTGGCCCACGATTTCGGCGGTCGGACCACCGATGCCCACGTCCACTTCGTCGAACACCAGGGTCGGTACGCGGGAGGTCTGCGCGGTGATCACTTGAATCGCCAGGCTGATCCGTGACAATTCGCCGCCGGATGCTACTTTTGCCAGGGCTTTCAGCGGTTGCCCTGGGTTGGCGCTCACGAGCAGTTCTACCTGCTCAAGTCCATTTGGCAGGAGTTCATCGCTGCCGTTCGGGCGCAGTTCGATGGTGAAACGACCGCCGGGCATGCCCAGTCGCTGGATTTCCTGCTCCACGGCGCGGGCCAGGCTGTTCGACGCCTGATGGCGCAAATCGCTCAGCTCACGAGCCTTCTCCTGATAATGACGGGCATAGGAGGCCAGTTCATCGCTCAGTCGCTCGATGGATTCGTCGTTGGCATTCAGGGTTTCGATTTCATCCAGCAAGCGCTGCTGCATCTCGGCCACTTCGGTCGGCTGGATGCGGTGTTTGCGCGCCATGGTATAGATCGCATCAAGGCGTTCCTCCAGGTACTGAAGGCGCGCTGGATCGGCATCGAAGTTATCAAGGAAGCGGTTCAGTTCTCCCACGGCTTCTTCGACCTGGATCTGTGCACTGGTCAGCAGGCTGCTGGCTTCACCCAGGGCCCCAATCGAATTGTTGACGCTCGAAAGGCGATTGAGGCTGGCGGTGAGGGCGTTCAGCACATTCCCGGAATCACTTTCGCTGCATTGTTCGACCACTTGCCGGCAAATGCCCAGCAGGGTTTCGGCGTTGGTCAGGTTCTTGTGTTCCTGTTCCAGCTGCTCTAGTTCACTTTCGCCGAGGCCGAGGTTTTCCAGCTCTTCGAGTTGATAACTGAGCAATTGATGGCGAGCGCGCTGCTCATCGCCGGAATTGGAAAGGCGTTCCAGCTCCTGGCGTGTCTGGCGCCAGCGTTGGGCGGCCAGGTGTACCTGGCGGGCAAGGTCCGTTGCACCGGCGTACTCGTCGAGTAGACGACGGTGCGTGTCGGTCTTTAGCAGGGATTGATGTTCATGCTGGCTGTGGATATCGATCAGCAGTTCACCCAGGGCTTTGAGGTCGCCGAGGGGACAGGGCGTGCCGTTGATGTAGCCACGCGAGCGCCCTTCGGCGGTGATCACCCGGCGCAGAATGCACGGGCCGTCGCTCTCCAGGTCACGCTCGGCCAGCCAAGCACTGGCTTCTGGAATATCGACCAGATCGAAGGTTGCCAGGATATCGGCCTTGTCAGCGCCGGGACGGACCACGCCGCTGTCGGCGCGATCGCCCAGGGTCAGGCCGAGGGCGTCGAGCATGATCGACTTGCCGGCGCCGGTTTCCCCAGTGATCACGCTCATCCCGCGATCGAGTTCGAGATCGAGATGTTCAACGATGGCGTAGTTATGTACGGACAGGTGCACCAGCATAAAGGCCGCTCCCAGGCTTTAGGTCTGGTTATTTATACAGTGTTTTGTTTCTGGCTGACAATGCCCTCCCTTAGCTCGATTTGCTTGATCCGACGAAATCCTAGATGCGCCTGGGAATGACAATGCATCTGTTTTTTGTAGGGTTAATAAATAAGCGCCCCTTGAAGCTGAATTTTGCGGCCCCATATAGCTGGGCAGAAGCGCGAGTTGAGCTCGCGGACGATATTGAAAGGAGAAATCTATGGCTGACGAACAGACAGTGGATACGCAAAATCTAGACGCCGATCAGGCTGCCCAGGATTCGGGTGATGAACTGGCGGCTCGTGTTCAAGTGCTCGAAGAGCAATTGGCTGGCGCTCATGATCAGGCTTTGCGTGTAGCGGCTGATCTGCAGAACGTCCGCCGTCGCGCCGAGCAGGATGTAGAAAAGGCTCACAAGTTCGCACTGGAGAAATTCGCCGGTGACTTGTTGCCGATCATCGACAGCCTGGAGCGTGGTCTGGAGTTGTCCAGCCCGGACGACGAAAGCATTCGTCCAATGCGCGAAGGCATCGAGCTGACCCTGAAAATGTTCCAGGACACCCTGAAACGTTATCAGCTGGAAGCGATCGATCCGCATGGCGAACCGTTCAACGCCGTTCAGCATCAGGCAATGGCCATGCAGGAAAGCGCCGACGTCGAGCCGAACAGCGTGCTCAAGGTGTTCCAGAAGGGCTATCAGCTCAACGGTCGCCTGCTGCGCCCGGCCATGGTCGTGGTCAGCAAGGCACCGGCACCGGTTTCGCCTTCGATTGACGAGCAGGCTTGAAATTAGCCGCAAGGCCCCCATTTAGAAGTCAAGCGTTTAAGTGCTACCGCAGTTAGCCACCACTGCTGCGGCAACCAAATCCAAAGTTTCGGGAGAGTGAACATGGGCAAAATTATCGGTATCGACCTGGGGACTACCAACTCCTGCGTCTCCGTGCTTGAAAACGGCGTAGCCAAAGTTATTGAAAACGCTGAAGGCACGCGTACCACGCCGTCGATCATCGCTTACGCCAACGATGGTGAAATCCTCGTTGGTCAATCGGCCAAGCGTCAGGCTGTGACCAATCCGCACAACACCCTGTATGCGGTGAAGCGTCTGATCGGTCGTAAGTTCGACGAAGAAGTCGTACAGAAAGACATCAAGATGGTCCCGTACAAAATCGCCAAGGCTGATAACGGCGATGCGTGGGTTGAAGTGAACGGCCAGAAAATGTCGCCGCCACAAATCTCGGCTGAAATTCTGAAGAAAATGAAGAAGACCGCCGAAGACTACCTCGGCGAGCCAGTGACCGAAGCGGTGATCACTGTTCCGGCTTACTTCAACGACAGCCAGCGTCAAGCCACCAAAGACGCCGGCCGCATTGCGGGCCTGGACGTAAAACGTATCATCAACGAACCAACCGCAGCCGCTCTGGCTTACGGTATGGACAAGGCGAAGGGCGATCACACCGTGATCGTTTACGACTTGGGCGGCGGTACTTTCGACGTTTCCGTGATCGAAATCGCTGAAGTCGATGGCGAGCACCAGTTCGAAGTACTGGCCACCAACGGTGACACGTTCCTGGGCGGTGAAGACTTTGACATTCGTCTGATCGACTACCTCGTTGATGAATTCAAGAAAGAAAGCGGCATGAACCTTAAAGGTGACCCGCTGGCCATGCAGCGCCTGAAAGAAGCCGCTGAAAAAGCCAAGATCGAACTGTCTTCGAGCAATTCGACCGACGTGAACCTGCCGTACATCACTGCAGACGCCACCGGTCCTAAGCACTTGAACGTGAAAATCTCCCGCGCCAAGCTCGAAGCGCTGGTAGAAGACCTGGTTCAACGCACCATCGAACCTTGCCGCATCGCTCTGAAAGACTCGGGCATCGACATTGGCGCCATCAACGACGTGATCCTGGTCGGCGGTCAGACCCGTATGCCACTGGTTCAGAAGCTGGTGACCGAGTTCTTCGGTAAAGAAGCGCGTAAAGATGTGAACCCGGACGAAGCGGTTGCCATGGGTGCTGCTATCCAGGGCGCAGTATTGGCCGGTGACGTGAAAGACGTTCTGCTGCTGGACGTTAGCCCGCTGACTCTGGGTATCGAAACCATGGGTGGCGTGATGACCGCGCTGATCGAGAAAAACACCACGATTCCTACCAAGAAATCGCAAGTGTTCTCGACTGCCGACGACAACCAGGGCGCTGTGACCATTCACGTGCTGCAAGGTGAGCGTAAGCAAGCCGCTCAGAACAAGTCTTTGGGCAAGTTCGACCTGGCCGAGATTCCACCAGCACCACGTGGCGTGCCACAAATTGAAGTGACCTTCGACATCGACGCCAACGGCATTCTGCACGTGGGCGCCAAAGACAAGGCTACCGGCAAGACTCAGTCGATCGTGATCAAGGCCAACTCCGGTCTGTCCGAGGAAGAGATTCAGCAGATGATTCGCGATGCTGAAGCCAACGTCGACGCAGATCGCCAGTTCGAAGAGCTGGCAACCGCTCGCAACCAGGGCGATGCGCTGGTTCACTCGACTCGCAAAATGGTCGCAGATGCTGGCGATAAAGTGACTGCTGAAGAGAAGACTGCAATCGAAGCTGCTGTTGTTGCGCTGGAAGCCGCTGTCAAAGGCGACGACAAGGCCGCGATCGAAGCCAAGGTTGAAGAGCTGTCGAAAGTCTCCGCTCCAGTAGCCCAGAAGATGTACGCCGAGCAGGCTCAACCTGCTGAAGGTGCTGCACCGCAAGGCGAATCGGCCGAGAAGGCTGACGACGTCGTCGACGCTGAGTTCGAAGAAGTCAAAGACCACAAGTAAGTTGTTGGTCGGCCGGTTGACTGCCTTTAGGCAGTGACTGGTAGGATGTCGCCGCGCGGGGGCTTGCTCCCGCGTTGGCGTGTCTGGAGTTAGCGAATTTTTACAGCATGCGACAAGGTTCGTGTGTTGGCGGTATGGCCGGAAATGCTCCTGCTTTTCGAGCCGAAAGTACCGCATCGAATCAAAGACCAGGATCGTTGAATTGACGTGAGTTGGGTCCGGGCCTGTATTGGGGCTCAACGAGTTTGGCAAGGCTCAGGAGAGGTTTGCCGAACGTCCTTAAGAGTGCAAAGACTTATGGCAAAGCGTGACTATTACGAAGTATTGGGTGTTGAGCGTGGCTCAAGCGAAGCAGACCTGAAAAAGGCCTACCGTCGCCTGGCAATGAAGCACCACCCGGACCGTAATCCCGATGACAAAGCGTCGGAAGATATGTTCAAGGAGGCCAACGAGGCCTACGAGGTGCTGTCCGATTCCAGCAAGCGCGCGGCGTACGACCAGTACGGTCATGCCGGTGTCGACCCAAGCATGGGCGGCGGCGGTGCCGGGTTTGGCGGTCAGAACTTCTCCGACATCTTTGGTGATGTCTTCAGTGACTTCTTCGGCGGCGGTCGCGGCGGTTCTCGTGGCGGCGCTCAGCGCGGCAGCGACCTGCGTTACACCCTGGAACTGAATCTGGAAGAAGCGGTGCGCGGTACGACCGTGAATATCCGTGTTCCGACATTGGTCAACTGCAAGCCGTGCGACGGTTCGGGTGCCAAGAAAGGTTCCTCACCGATCACTTGCCCGACGTGTGGTGGTATCGGTCAAGTCCGTATGCAGCAGGGCTTTTTCTCGGTGCAGCAGACATGTCCGCGCTGCCATGGCCAGGGCAAGATCATTTCCGATCCGTGCGACTCGTGCGACGGTCAAGGTCGTGTCGAAGAGTACAAAACCCTCTCGGTGAAAGTGCCGGCCGGTGTTGATACCGGTGACCGCATTCGTCTGTCCGGCGAAGGCGAGGCGGGGGCTCAGGGTGGCCCGACTGGCGACCTGTACGTGGTGATCAACGTGCGTGAGCACGCGATCTTCCAGCGCGACGGCAAGCACCTGTTCTGCGAAGTGCCAATCAGCTTTGTCGATGCTGCGCTGGGTGGTGAGCTGGAGATTCCGACCCTTGATGGTCGAGTCAAACTGAAAATCCCTGAAGGAACTCAGACCGGCAAGCAGTTCCGTGTTCGCGGCAAGGGCGTTGCGCCAGTGCGCGGCGGCGGTGCTGGTGACTTGATGTGCCGGGTGGCGGTCGAAACCCCTGTCAATCTGGGACGTCGTCAGCGCGAACTGTTGGAAGAGTTCCGTAGCTCGCTGGCAGATGACAACAGCCATTCGCCTAAAACCACTGGTTGGTTCGAAGGCGTGAAGCGCTTCTTCGGCGATTTGTAAGGAGTCGGCATGCGACGTATAGCTGTGATGGGCGCTGCCGGGCGCATGGGCAAGATTCTGGTCGAGGCGGTGCAGCAACGCGCGCCGCTGACCGGGCTGACGGCAGCCATCGTACGCCCCGGCAGCACGCTGATTGGCGTGGATGCCGGTGAGCTGGCCTCGCTGGGGCGTATCGGTGTGCCGCTGTCCGGCAATCTGGACGCGGTGGCTGATGAGTTCGACGTGTTGATCGACTTCACGCTCCCGGAAGTCATGCTGAAAAACCTGGCGTTCTGCCGTAAGGCGGGCAAGGCCATGGTGATCGGCACGACAGGGCTGGACGCCGCGCAGAAGCAGCTGCTGGCCGAGGCCAGCAAGGATATTCCGATCGTGTTCGCAGCCAATTTCAGTGTCGGTGTAAACCTGTCGCTGAAGCTGCTCGACATGGCTGCTCGTGTGCTGGGTGATGAGGCGGATATCGAAATCATCGAGGCTCATCATCGGCACAAGATCGATGCGCCTTCAGGTACGGCTCTGCGCATGGGTGAAGTCATCGCGAGCGCCTTGGATCGTGATCTGCAGAAGGTTGCGGTCTATGGTCGGGAAGGCCATACCGGCGCTCGCGAGCGTGAAACGATCGGCTTTGCCACTGTTCGCGGTGGTGATGTGGTTGGCGATCATACGGTGCTGTTCGCCTGTGAGGGTGAGCGACTGGAGATCACTCACAAGGCGTCCAGTCGCATGACCTTCGCCAAGGGCGCTGTGCGTGCTGCGTTGTGGCTGGATAGCCGTGAGCCGGGTCTTTACGACATGCAAGACGTGCTCGACTTGCGTTAAGATGCCCCCGAAATCGGGCTCCAACACAGTGTTTGGGCCCGGTTTTATTACGCCAAGCGACGTCCTGTCGCATTCCCCGGCCTTTAAGGCTCATTGGCGGTAGACCAAAAATTCCTTTTTCTGTAAGCTACAGCTTTAGTGTGTCCACTAAAAGCGCGCAGAATTATTCGGTGAAGAAGCGGGGTGACGTGTCCATACGTCACTCCGCTTTTTTACAACCTGCGATTGCCCCTTCAGGCTTTATTTACGGGAGGTCTTCTTGACTAAGCCAGCCATACTCGCCCTTGCTGATGGCAGCATTTTTCGCGGCGAAGCCATTGGAGCCGACGGTCAAACCGTTGGTGAGGTGGTGTTTAACACTGCCATGACCGGCTATCAGGAAATCCTTACCGATCCTTCCTACGCCCAACAGATCGTTACCCTGACTTACCCGCACATCGGCAACACCGGCACCACGCCGGAAGACGCCGAGTCCGACCGCGTATGGTCTGCAGGTCTGGTGATTCGCGACCTGCCACTGGTTGCGAGCAACTGGCGTAACACGATGTCCCTGTCCGACTACCTGAAAGCCAACAACGTTGTGGCAATCGCCGGTATCGACACTCGCCGCCTGACGCGCATCCTGCGTGAGAAAGGCGCGCAGAACGGCTGCATCATGGCCGGCGACAACATCTCCGAAGCAGCCGCCATCGCCGCTGCCCAGGGTTTCCCTGGCCTCAAAGGCATGGACCTGGCGAAAGTCGTCAGCACCAAAGAGAAGTACGAGTGGCGCTCGACTGTCTGGGACCTGAAAACCGACAGCCACGCGACCCTCGAAGCGTCCGAGCTGCCACACCACGTGGTGGCCTACGACTACGGCGTCAAGCTGAACATCCTGCGCATGCTGGTCGAGCGCGGCTGCCGCGTAACCGTGGTGCCGGCCCAGACCCCAGCCGCTGACGTTCTGGCCATGAAGCCGGACGGCGTGTTCCTGTCCAACGGTCCTGGTGACCCGGAGCCTTGCGACTACGCGATCCAGGCGATCAAGGACGTGCTCGAAACCGAGATTCCGGTATTCGGCATCTGCCTCGGTCACCAGCTGCTGGCCCTGGCCTCCGGCGCCAAGACCCTGAAAATGGGTCACGGCCACCACGGTGCCAACCACCCGGTCCAGGACCTGGACACCGGCGTTGTGATGATCACCAGCCAGAACCACGGTTTTGCGGTAGACGAAGCGACCCTGCCAGTCAACGTCCGGGCGATCCACAAATCGCTGTTCGACGGCACCCTGCAAGGGATCGAGCGTACCGACAAGAGCGCCTTCAGCTTCCAGGGTCACCCTGAAGCCAGCCCTGGCCCGAACGACGTAGCGCCTCTGTTTGATCGCTTCATCAACGAAATGGCCAAGCGACGCTAATCGCTCGCCTTGATGTAGCAAAGCTTGAGGGCGGTCCCGACACACGGTGGCCCCCTCAGGTCTTCAAAGATTGAACAAGACGGCTTGCCGACTGACCTGCGGATTTGAGTGACAAACCCATGCCAAAACGTACAGACATTAAAAGCATCCTGATTCTCGGCGCTGGCCCGATCGTGATCGGCCAGGCTTGCGAATTCGACTACTCCGGCGCCCAGGCCTGTAAAGCCCTGCGCGAGGAGGGTTACCGCGTCATCCTGGTGAACTCCAACCCAGCGACCATCATGACCGACCCGGACATGGCTGACGCCACGTACATCGAGCCGATCAAGTGGCAAACCGTTGCCAAGATCATCGAGAAAGAGCGTCCGGACGCGTTGCTGCCGACCATGGGTGGCCAGACCGCTCTGAACTGCGCACTGGATCTGGAGCGCGAAGGCGTTCTGGAGAAGTTCGGCGTAGAGATGATCGGTGCCAACGCTGACACCATCGACAAGGCAGAAGACCGTTCGCGCTTCGACAAGGCGATGAAATCCATCGGTCTGGACTGCCCGCGTTCGGGTATCGCCCACAGCATGGAAGAGGCCAACGTGGTCCTTGAGAAGCTTGGCTTCCCGTGCATCATCCGTCCGTCCTTCACCATGGGCGGCACTGGTGGCGGTATCGCTTACAACCGTGAAGAGTTCGAAGAAATCTGCGCCCGCGGCCTCGACCTGTCGCCGACCAAAGAGCTGCTGATCGACGAATCCCTGATCGGCTGGAAAGAATACGAGATGGAGGTTGTCCGTGATAAGAAGGACAACTGCATCATCGTCTGCTCTATCGAAAACTTTGACCCGATGGGCGTGCACACCGGTGACTCGATCACTGTTGCGCCAGCACAGACCCTGACCGACAAGGAATACCAGATCATGCGTAACGCCTCCCTGGCGGTACTGCGTGAGATTGGCGTGGAAACCGGCGGCTCCAATGTCCAGTTCGGCATCTGCCCGGACACTGGCCGCATGGTCGTGATCGAGATGAACCCGCGTGTATCCCGCTCTTCGGCACTGGCCTCGAAAGCCACTGGTTTCCCGATTGCGCGTATCGCTGCCAAGCTGGCGATCGGCTACACCCTGGATGAGCTGCAGAACGAAATCACCGGCGGCGCTACTCCTGCATCCTTCGAGCCGTCCATCGACTACGTCGTGACCAAGCTGCCACGCTTCGCCTTCGAGAAATTCCCGAAAGCCGACGCACGCCTGACCACTCAAATGAAGTCGGTCGGTGAAGTCATGGCCATCGGCCGGACTTTCCAGGAATCCCTGCAGAAAGCCCTGCGTGGTCTGGAAGTGGGCGTTTGCGGCCTGGACGAGAAGCTCGACCTGAGCAATCCGGAAAGCATGAGCATTCTCAAGCGTGAACTGACCGTGCCGGGCGCCGAGCGTATCTGGTACGTGGCTGACGCGTTCCGCGCCGGTCTGTCGGTCGAAGACATCTTCGGCATGAACATGATCGACCCGTGGTTCCTGGTGCAGATCGAAGATCTGATCAAGGAAGAAGAGAAGGTCAAGACCCTGGGTCTGGCCAGCATCGACCGCAACTTGATGTTCCGTCTCAAGCGCAAAGGCTTCTCCGACATGCGTCTGGCCAAGCTGCTGGGCGTGACCGAGAAGGCTCTGCGTCGCCACCGTCACAAGCTTGAGATTTTCCCGGTCTACAAGCGCGTTGACACCTGCGCGGCCGAGTTCGCCACCGACACCGCTTACCTCTACTCGACGTACGAGGAAGAGTGCGAAGCTGCGCCGTCGGGCCGCGACAAAATCATGATTCTCGGCGGCGGTCCTAACCGTATCGGCCAGGGCATCGAGTTCGACTACTGCTGCGTACACGCGGCGCTGGCTCTGCGTGCCGACGGTTACGAGACCATCATGGTCAACTGCAACCCGGAAACCGTTTCCACCGACTACGACACCTCTGATCGCCTGTACTTCGAGCCAGTGACCCTGGAAGACGTACTGGAAATCGTCCGCGTCGAGAAGCCGAAAGGCGTGATCGTCCAGTACGGCGGCCAAACCCCGTTGAAACTGGCTCGTGCCCTGGAAGAAGCAGGCGTGCCGATCATCGGCACCAGCCCTGACGCCATCGACCGTGCCGAAGACCGTGAGCGCTTCCAGCAAATGGTCGAGCGCCTGAACCTGCGTCAGCCGCCAAACGCCACCGTGCGCAGCGAAGACGAAGCGATTCGTGCCGCTGCCAAGATCGGTTATCCGCTGGTGGTTCGTCCGTCCTACGTTCTGGGCGGCCGCGCGATGGAAATCGTTTACGAAGAAGAAGAGCTCAAGCGCTACCTGCGTGATGCGGTGAAAGTGTCCAACGACAGCCCGGTGCTGCTCGACCACTTCCTCAACTGCGCCATCGAAATGGACGTGGATGCGGTCTGCGACGGCACCGACGTGGTGATCGGCGCGATCATGCAGCACATCGAGCAGGCCGGCGTTCACTCCGGTGACTCCGCGTGCTCCCTGCCACCGTACTCGCTGCCTGCGCACATCCAGGACGAGATGCGCGAACAGGTCAAGAAAATGGCCCTGGAACTGGGTGTTGTCGGCCTGATGAACGTTCAGTTGGCGCTGCAAGGCGAAGACATCTACGTCATCGAAGTCAACCCGCGCGCTTCCCGTACCGTACCGTTCGTGTCGAAGTGCATTGGTGTTTCCCTGGCAATGATTGCGGCTCGCGTGATGGCCGGTAAAACCCTGAAGGAAATCGGCTTCACCAAAGAAATCATTCCGAACTTCTACAGTGTGAAAGAGGCGGTGTTCCCATTCGCCAAATTCCCTGGCGTGGACCCGATCCTGGGCCCAGAGATGAAGTCCACCGGTGAAGTGATGGGCGTGGGTGACACCTTCGGTGAAGCGTTTGCCAAAGCCCAAATGGGCGCCAGCGAAGTGCTGCCGACTGGCGGCACCGCGTTCATCAGCGTGCGTGATGACGACAAGCCACTGGTTGCAGGCGTGGCCCGTGATCTGATCAACTTGGGCTTCGAAGTGGTCGCCACTGCCGGTACTGCCAAGCTGATCGAAGCCGCAGGCCTGAAAGTGCGTCGTGTGAACAAGGTGACCGAGGGGCGTCCGCACGTGGTCGACATGATCAAGAATGACGAAGTCACCCTGATCATCAACACCACCGAAGGTCGTCAGTCGATCGCTGATTCGTACTCCATTCGTCGTAATGCCTTGCAGCACAAGATTTACTGCACCACTACCATTGCTGCTGGCGAAGCTATCTGCGAAGCACTGAAGTTCGGTCCCGAGAAGACCGTGCGCCGCTTGCAGGATCTACACGCAGGATTGAAGGCATGATCAAATACCCAATGACCGTCAAGGGCGCTAAAGCCCTGGAAGAAGAACACGCTCACCTGACCAAGGTCGTCCGTCCGAAGCTCAGCCAGGACATCGGTACGGCCCGCGAGTTGGGTGACTTGAAAGAAAACGCCGAATACCACGCTGCTCGCGAGCAGCAGGGTATGGTCGAGGCGCGGATCCGCGACATCGAAGGCCGCATGCAAAACGCGGTGATCATCGATGTCACGACCATTCCTCACACTGGCAAAGTGATCTTCGGCACCACCGTCGAAATCGCCAACGTCGAGACGGATGAAAGCGTCACTTACCACATCGTTGGTGAGGATGAGGCTGACTTCAAGCTCGGTAAGATTTCGGTCGGCTCGCCATTGGCCCGCGCCTTGATTGCCAAGGAAGAGGGTGATGTGGTTGCCGTGAAAACGCCTGGCGGCGTTATCGAGTACGAGATTGTCGAAGTTCGCCACATCTAAGCGCAGGCGCCCGCTACGTGCGGGCGCCATGCTTTGGCAACTGACTCAGATGTTGTGGGTTGGTGGTCTGTGGCTGTTGCACATCGGTCTGCTGCCGGTGCTGGGCAAAATTGGCCTGGCACCGCTGCTGATCGACGAAATCGCAGGCATGCTTGATGCGCTGATGGTGGGGTTCGCCGCAGCGTGTGTGATTTTTCAGGCTTTGGTGCTGGTTCAGGCCGAGGGCCTTGCCAGTCTATGGCGCGATATTCGCGGGCAACTGCTGATGATGGCGCTGTATGCGTGTGCGATGTATGTCGCGGTGCGTATCGGCTGGCCGGATGCCGTGCGTTGGCAGGTGTTCAGCTATCTTGTTCTGGGCTTTTCCGGGCTGGTGCTGGTGTTGCAGCCGGTGCCTGGATGGAGTGGCAGGGTGCGCGAAGCACACCCTTGACCCTTGTCATCACTTGAAGCGATGAACGTTCGACAGCTGCTTGTTGACGCTGAAGTTCTTGCGGTAAATCAGTGCCATCTTGCCGATGATCTGAACCAGGTCCGCTTTGCCGACCTTGCACAGTTCTGCAATGTTCGCCAGGCGCGACTCGCGATCGAGGATGTTGAGCTTGATTTTAATCAGCTCGTGATCCGCCAAAGCGCGTTCAAGTTCGGCTAACACACCTTCAGTCAAACCGTTGTCAGCCACAGTCAAAACTGGTTTCAGATGGTGGCCAATGGATTTGTACTGTTTCTTCTGCTCTTGAGTGAGCGGCATAATCTGACCCTTTAGTCTGGATTCTGTAAAATGGCGGCCATTTTACCCGAGGGTTCGTGGATCCGCCCAATTAATCACGACCCTTATCATCGAGGTGCCCAATGGCGCGTTCCAAGACAAGCCTTGGTTGGCTGAAAAGACATGTCAATGATCCATATGTGAAGCAGGCGCAGAAGGATGGTTACCGCTCGCGTGCGAGTTACAAGCTTCTGGAGGTCCAGGAGAAATACAAGCTGATCCGTCCGGGTATGAGCGTTGTCGACCTGGGTGCGGCGCCCGGCGGCTGGTCGCAGGTCACTAGTCGGCTGATCGGTGGTCAGGGGCGTCTGATCGCCTCGGACATCTTGGAAATGGACAGCATTCCGGACGTGACTTTCATCCAGGGTGACTTCACCCAGGACGAAGTGCTCGCTCAGATCCTTGAAGCCGTGGGTAATTCGCAGGTGGACCTTGTGATTTCCGATATGGCCCCCAATATGAGTGGTACGCCTGAGGTGGACATGCCAAAAGCCATGTTTCTATGTGAGCTGGCTCTTGATCTGGCGGCTCGGATACTCAAGACGGGTGGTAATTTCGTGATCAAGGTGTTTCAGGGCGAAGGGTTTGATGCTTACGTGAAGGACGCTCGTCAGAAATTCGACAAGGTCCAGATGATCAAGCCGGACTCTTCCCGTGGCAGTTCTCGCGAGCAATACATGCTGGCTTGGGGCTACCGCGGCCGTAGTGAGTAAATCGAGGTTTTTTTGCGGGGCGATAGGTTTTTCGTATTTCGCCCCGTGAGCATTAGCGAATATTGTGTAGAAAGTGTTTCACAAAGGGTTACAGACGGCGCCTGCCAGAGCCGTCTGTAATGTAGTAAGTTAGGCCGGTGAATATCATGCGAAGCGCGCGCCATTAGCGGAGCTTGCTTCAGAGGGTAGTTAATTGATCGATATGGCAAAGAATCTGATCATGTGTTTGATAATGGGGGCTGTGATTGTTACAGTGATGTTCATCTTCTTCTTGCATATCTTGCCGCAGACCCTCAACTATTCCGACTTCATCCAGCAGGTCAAGGATGGAAAGGTCGAGCGCGTAGCGGTTGACGGCTACGTGATTACCGGCAAACGCAACGATGGCGACAGCTTCAAGACCATTCGTCCGGCAATTCAGGACAACGGTCTGATCGGCGACCTCGTGGACAACCACGTCGTAGTCGAAGGCAAGCAGCCTGAGCAGCAAAGCATCTGGACTCAACTCCTGGTCGCAAGCTTCCCGATCCTGGTGATCATCGCCGTGTTCATGTTCTTCATGCGGCAGATGCAGGGCGGCGCCGGTGGTAAGGGCGGGCCAATGAGCTTCGGCAAGAGCAAGGCGCGCCTGCTCTCCGAGGATCAGGTGAAAACCACCTTGGGTGACGTTGCCGGTTGTGACGAAGCCAAGGAAGAAGTCGGTGAGTTGGTCGAGTTCCTGCGTGATCCGGGCAAATTCCAGCGTCTGGGCGGTCGCATTCCTCGCGGCGTGCTGATGGTGGGTCCTCCTGGTACCGGTAAAACCTTGCTGGCCAAGGCGATTGCCGGCGAAGCCAAAGTGCCGTTCTTCACCATTTCCGGTTCCGACTTCGTCGAAATGTTCGTCGGTGTCGGTGCCAGCCGTGTTCGCGACATGTTTGAACAGGCCAAGAAACACGCGCCATGCATCATCTTCATCGATGAAATCGACGCCGTCGGTCGCCACCGTGGCGCCGGCATGGGTGGCGGTCACGACGAGCGCGAGCAGACTCTCAACCAGTTGCTGGTAGAGATGGACGGCTTTGAAATGAATGACGGCATTATCGTCATTGCTGCAACCAACCGTCCGGACGTACTGGACCCTGCGTTGCTGCGTCCGGGCCGTTTCGACCGTCAGGTTGTCGTCGGTCTGCCGGATATCCGTGGTCGCGAGCAGATTCTCAAGGTTCACATGCGAAAAGTGCCAATGGGTGACGACGTCGCTCCGGCTGTGATCGCTCGTGGTACCCCTGGTTTCTCCGGTGCCGACCTGGCTAACCTGGTGAACGAAGCGTCGTTGTTCGCGGCCCGTGCCGGCAAGCGCATCGTCGAAATGAAAGAGTTCGAATTGGCCAAAGACAAGATCATGATGGGCGCCGAGCGCAAATCCATGGTCATGTCCGAAAAAGAGAAGCAGAACACCGCTTACCACGAGGCAGGTCACGCTATTGTTGGGCGCGTCGTGCCTGAGCATGATCCGGTCTACAAGGTGTCGATCATCCCGCGCGGTCGTGCGCTGGGTGTGACCATGTTTCTGCCGGAAGAAGATCGCTACAGCCTGTCCAAGCGTGCATTGATCAGTCAAATCTGCTCGTTGTACGGCGGCCGTATTGCTGAAGAAATGACCTTGGGCTTCGACGGCGTCACCACCGGTGCGTCAAACGACATCATGCGTGCCAGCCAGATTGCACGGAACATGGTAACCAAGTGGGGCTTGTCGGAAAAACTCGGCCCGTTGATGTACGCAGAAGAAGAGGGCGAAGTGTTCCTCGGCCGCGGCGGTGGCGGTCAGGGTGCAAGTTTCTCCGGTGAAACAGCCAAGTTGATCGACTCCGAAGTGCGCAGCATCATCGATCAGTGCTACGGCACGGCCAAGCAGATCCTCACCGATAACCGTGACAAGCTCGACGCCATGGCTGATGCCTTGATGAAGTACGAAACGATCGACGCTGATCAGATCGACGACATCATGGCGGGTCGTACGCCTCGTGAACCTCGCGACTGGTCAGGCGGCACCGGTACCTCCGGAACTCCTCCGGTGGCGCAGGATCCGCGCCCGGAAACACCGATCGGCGGTCCGGCTGCTGACGTTTAAGGTTTGAAATGACTTCTGTTCAGTCTTCGACCCGGTTGCCTTGCGGCAATCGGGTTCTTGATTTGGCCCTGACGCAGGTCATGGGTATTCTCAATGTCACTCCCGATTCCTTCTCTGATGGCGGCCAATATAGCCAGCTCGATGCGGCCTTGCGCCACGCTGAGGCCATGGTGGCGGCCGGCGCGACGTTGATTGATGTCGGTGGCGAATCGACCCGGCCGGGTGCCAGGGTTGTTTCACCGCTGGAAGAGCTTGAACGCGTAGCTCCGATCGTCGAGCGAATATACCGCGAGCTGGATGTAATTATCTCGGTCGACACATCCACCCCAGCTGTCATGCGCGAAGCCGCACGACTTGGCGCGGGGTTGATCAATGACGTGCGCTCTCTGCGGCGCGATGGCGCTCTGGATGCGGCTGCGGCCACTGGCCTGCCGATCTGTCTGATGCATATGCTCGGTGAACCGGGCGACATGCAGGACAATCCGCAGTATCAGGACGTCACGAAAGAGGTGGGCGAGTTTCTCGCCGAGCGCATGGCTCAGTGTGCGTCGGTAGGAATTACAGCGGACCGGATCATCCTTGATCCGGGCTTTGGCTTTGCAAAAACCTTGCAGCACAATCTAAGCTTGTTCAAGCATATGGAGGCCCTGCATGCCTTGGGGCGGCCCCTGTTGGTCGGGGTCTCGCGAAAGAGCATGATAGGTCAGGCATTGAATCGTCCAGTTGGCGAGCGTCTGTATGGTGGACTGGCGCTTGCAGCGCTGGCTTCGGTCAAGGGGGCGCGTATATTGCGCGTCCATGATGTGGCCGAAACCGTCGATGTAGTGCGGATGATCGCCGCAGTGGAATCAGCCGAATAAGAATGATGGAGCACTTATGACTAAAAAATACTTTGGCACCGACGGCATTCGTGGTCGGGTCGGCGAATATCCGATTACTCCTGACTTCATGCTCAAGCTCGGCTGGGCTGCTGGTATGGCGTTCCGCAAAATGGGCGCTTGCAAGGTATTGGTGGGCAAAGACACTCGGATCTCCGGCTATATGTTCGAATCTGCGCTCGAGGCCGGACTTACTTCGGCAGGTGCCGATGTCATGCTCCTGGGCCCGATGCCGACACCGGCCATCGCCTACCTGACGCGTACCTTCCAGGCCGAAGCGGGCATCGTGATCAGTGCCTCGCACAACCCTCACGATGACAATGGCATCAAGTTTTTCTCCGGGAAGGGCACCAAGCTTCCTGATGAAGTCGAGCATATGATCGAAGAGTTGCTCGACACCCCGATGACGGTGGTTGAGTCGAGCAAGATCGGCAAGGTATCGCGCATCAACGATGCTTCAGGCCGCTATATCGAATTCTGCAAAAGCAGCGTCCCGACGGGCACCAGCTTCGCGGGCCTGAAGATCGTGATCGACTGCGCCCACGGCGCGACCTACAAGGTGGCGCCTAGTGTATTCCGTGAGCTGGGGGCCGATGTCGTTGTGCTTTCTGCTCATCCTAACGGCCTGAACATCAATGAAAATTGCGGTTCGACCCATATGGAGCCACTGCAAGCCGCTGTATTGGCCGAGCATGCTGATTTGGGTATCGCCTTTGACGGTGATGGTGACCGGGTTCAGATGGTTGATCATACCGGTGCTGTTGTCGACGGTGATGAGTTGCTGTTTATCATTGCTCGCGACCTGCATGAGCAGGGTAAGTTGCAAGGCGGTGTGGTTGGTACGCTGATGAGTAACCTGGGGTTGGAATTGGCCCTGGCGGATCTGGCAATTCCTTTTGTGCGGGCCAATGTTGGCGACCGGTACGTAATCTCCGAGTTGCTGGAGCGCGATTGGCTGGTGGGTGGTGAAAATTCGGGGCACATTGTCTGCTTCAACCACACCACCACCGGTGACGCGATCATTGCCGCATTGCAGGTATTGATGGCGCTGAAGACCCGCTCCGAGGGGCTGGCGCAATCGCGTCAGGCGCTGCGCAAGTGCCCTCAGGTGTTGATCAATGTACGATTCGGCGGTGGTGCGAGCCCTCTTGATCATCCATCCGTCAAGGAGGCAAGCGAGCGCGTTACCAAGGCTATGGCTGGTCGTGGGCGCGTGCTGTTGCGCAAGTCCGGGACGGAGCCGCTGGTGCGGGTCATGGTCGAAGGCGAGGACGAAACACAGGTTCGCGGCTACGCCGAAGAGCTGGCAAAACTGGTTACTGAAGTTTCTGCCTGATTTCGGCTTGCCAGCCATGATTGTGTTGGGTAACATCTGCGCCCACTTTGACCGACGAGGTACAGCATGCGTCGCCCTATGGTAGCTGGTAACTGGAAGATGCACGGTACCCGCGCCAGCGTCGCTGAGCTGATCAATGGCCTTCGTCATCTGGCCTTGCCGAGCGATGTTGATGTAGCGGTATTCCCGTCTTGCTTGCATATCAATCAAGTGATTGATGGCTTGAAGGAAAAGTCGATTTCGGTCGGCGCGCAGAACTCTGCGGTGGAATCCATGCAAGGTGCGTTGACCGGTGAAGTTGCGCCGAGTCAGTTGGTGGATGCAGGCTGTTCTTTTGTGCTTGTCGGGCACTCCGAGCGCCGCCAGATAATGGGTGAGCAGGACGGAATGCTGATTCGCAAGTTCGCGGCTGCACAGGCATGTGGCTTGATTCCGGTGTTGTGCGTAGGGGAAACCCTTGAAGAGCGCGAAGCTGGAAAAACTCTTGAGGTTGTCGGGCGTCAGCTAGGCAGTATTATAGAGGAGCTCGGTGTTGGTGCTTTTGCAAAGGCAGTAATCGCTTACGAGCCGGTCTGGGCTATTGGTACCGGGCTGACTGCTTCGCCGCAACAGGCGCAGGATGTGCATGCAGCCATTCGCGCTCAGTTGGCGGCAGAGAATTCTGAGGTCGCGCAAGGTGTGCGGCTTCTATACGGCGGCAGCGTGAAGGCGGCCAATGCGGTCGAACTGTTCGGCATGCCGGATATCGATGGGGGGCTCATTGGTGGAGCGTCCCTGAATGCAGATGAGTTCGGTGCGATTTGTCGCGCCGCGGGAAACTGAAAAAATTCTGGAAAC